>CAZHVH010000284.1:0-4869 GCA_964535855.1 uncultured bacterium | reverse complement strand
TGGAGGCGGTATATTTTCAGCGGGTTAGGAACAAAAAAGGCGATGCGTTTGAAACGCATCGCCTCTTTATTTATCCCTAGCCTTTTATTATTGCTCCTTGGCCTTTGTGGTGAACTTGATCGTCACATCCTCGCCCTTATTGCCGGCGGCGTCGTAGTAGTTCTTGATCATGAGCGTGTAGGTTGACTCATAGCCGAGCTCGGCACCCGTAGCCGGCGTCAAGGTAGCCTGGGTCTTATCGTCGTTCCACTCCGCCGCCCAGGCAAGTGCCGTTCCGGTCTCATCTGCGAGGGTGAAGGGGTCCTTGCTCTTCTTCGTGTCGATCGGCTCGCTGAACTTGACGACGATTCCCTTCTCGTTTAGCTCGCCGGGATCGACGTTGGTTGCGCCATCCTTGACGCTAGCCTCAGCCACCTCAGGCGGTGTAACATCCTCTGGTTTAATGGTCAGCGTTATCGAGTCGGAGCCGGTGTTGCCGTTCTCATCGGTCCATTCGATCGAGATAGTCTGTGATCCTTCCGAGAGGCCCTGACCTTTCCACTTAGCCACGGTGCCGGAAACCTCAGCGGGAGTTCCATTGACCTTGACTTCAGTGACAGCTTTGTCGAAGGTGATCGTCAGCTCGCCGTTAGCGAACATCTCACCGCCGTCAGCGGGATTGGTGCTGACGATCTTAGCTGCCTCTTCCTCCTCACCACCACCGCAACCCATCATTGCGGTGACCAGACCAATCGTAAAAATGGCAGCGATGCCCAGGAACAATGCACTCTTGAATTTTCTCATCTTCCCACTCCTTCCATCTTAGGGATTTGGTTTTTTATTAAGGGGTTTACCCCCCTTTAGTTAAGCTTCAAGGCCGACCTCTAAGGTCCGCCCTGAACGCCGTTTCGGCGAAACAACCCTTCTTCGCTATCCCAAATATCACCCCCTTCTCGGAATACACCTTAAACTTTCGCCCCTGAATCGGGTTTAGGGCCCTGATGCTATTTAGTTTACATCAAAAGCACAAGAAAATCAAGGGAAAAGCCGACCATCCATCGAAATCATCTCTCGCGCCATCTCCTCAACCGAGGAGATGGCGGTGTGATCGAACAGGTAAACTCCATCCTCGCGTCTGATGAAACCCTTTAAACCTAGGCTGCCCACACCTATGAAGGCGGATCTGGACTGAGAGATCGCATATCGAACAGCTCTAAGGGCCCCTTTCTCCGGCTCCAGTGCCAGCAATATGGCTGAAAGCCCGCTTATCAGCCTGTTCCTCAGGACCAAATTACGTGGTGTAGGTTCCGCCCGTCGATGTTCGCTTATCAGCGCTCCTCTTCCTAAAATCACCTGAGCCAAACCCCTATTTCGTTCGGGATAAACCCTCCTCAGATCACATCCCAGGACAGCTATCGTCCTTCCCCCTGCATCCAGAGCACCTCTATGAGCTTCAGTGTCTATCCCCAGAGCCAGACCGCTAACGATACCAAATCCCATCTTCACAAAGGTTCGGGCGAACTGACGGGCGGCGTTAATTCCCTGTGGAGTTGGATTTCTAGTGCCAACGATGGCGACGAACTCACCCTCCAATTCGGCTCGACCGCTCTTGAATATAACAGGAGGCGCATTTTTGACTCCCCTCAACCTGGAAGGATACTTTAACGAGCTTATGGGGATAACCTCTATCCCCAACTCCGAGAGCCTTTCAGCTTCTCCCTCAAACCTCTCAGCATCGACCGGAATCCCACGCCGAACGAGCTCATTCACCGCCTCAGCGGCACTGCCGATCTCCTGCAGTAGATTACGCAGCCGATTCGGTCTCATCATACCAGCTTCAACCAGATCCAACAGAGCCAAGGAACACTTTATCTCTTCCATTCGGACAAACTCAGTATATCACAATCTAAAAAGAATTTCAACACTTTTTTAACCTTCCTCACCCTATCGCCACCTTCAAGACCTCATCCATATGGTCGACGAAGATAAAGTTCAACTCCTTCCTGACCTGCTCCGGCACCTCCTCGAGGTCCTTCTCGTTATCCTTGGGCAGGATAACGGTTTTCAACCCGGCCCTATGAGCTGAGAGCACTTTCTCCTTGACACCCCCTATCGGCAGGACTCTGCCGCGCAGGGTTATCTCACCTGTCATCCCGACATCCTTACGCACGGGCTTACCCGTCAGATCGGAGTATATCGCCGTGGCGATCGCTATCCCGGCTGACGGCCCATCCTTCGGGATAGCGCCCGACGGGACGTGAACGTGGATATCCCTCTTCTCATAGAACTTGTTTTCAGGATCGGTCTTAGCCAGATGTGATCTTACGTACGTCAAGGCCGCCTGTGCCGACTCCTGCATCACCTCGCCCAACTGCCCCGTCAGGGTCAGTTCGCCTTTGCCTGGAACGGATTTCGCCTCGATAAAGAGGATGTCCCCGCCGGCCTCAGTCCAGGCCAATCCTGTGACAACTCCCACCTCATCCTTCTCCCCCGCCAGTTCATACTTGAATTTTTCAGGCCCTAGAAATTGATGCAGGTCATCCGCCCTGACCATCACCTTTCCCTCTTTTCCCTCAGCCTTGCGTCTAGCCACCTTACGGCACACGGTGCCTATCTCCCGCTCCAGGTTTCTGACCCCCGCCTCCCTGGTGTAACTCCTTATTATCCTCCTTATGGCCTCCTCCTCAAAGCCGATGTCCTCTTCGTCCAGGCCGTGTTCCTTCATCTGTTTGGGGATCAGATATTGCTTGGCAATCTCGAGCTTCTCATGCTCGGTATAACCGGGGATTTCGATAACTTCCATCCTATCCAAAAGGGCCGGCGGTATGGTGAAGACCGTATTGGCGGTGGTGATGAACATCACCTTTGAGAGATCAAAGGGAACATCCAGATAGTGATCGACGAAGGCGAAGTTCTGTTCCGGGTCGAGGACCTCAAGCAAAGCGGCCGAGGGATCGCCCCTGAAATCGGCGCCGAGCTTATCTATCTCATCGAGCATAAAGACGGGGTTATTCGACCCCGCCCGCCTTATCCCCTGTATGATCCTCCCCGGCAGCGCTCCTATATACGTCCTGCGATGTCCGCGGATCTCCGCCTCATCCCTGACACCTCCTAGGGATATCCTCACGAACTTTCTTCCCAACGCTTTAGCTATGGACTGTCCAAGTGATGTCTTTCCGACGCCTGGGGGACCGGCGAAACAGAGGATCGGCCCGCGCATATCGGCCTTCAGCTTACGTACGGCGAGATAATCCAATATCCTGTCCTTAACCTTCTGAAGATCATAATGATCCTCGTCCAGTATCTGCTCAGCTCTGAGGATATCGAGGTTATCCTCCGTAGAGGTATTCCAAGGGAGACTCACCAGCCAGTCGAGGTAGGTTCGGGCGACCGTATATTCGGCCGAGTCGGGATTCATCCGCTCCATCCTATTGAGCTCCCTTTCAGCCTCCTTTTTGGCCTCAGGGGGCATTCCGGACTCCTCGACCTTTTTACGCAGCTCCTCGATCTCCATCATGTGATCGTCCGACTCACCGAGTTCCTTCTTGATCGCCTTCAACTGCTCTCTCAGATAATACTCCCTCTGAAGTTTATTCATCTGCTCCTTGGCCTGGGATTGGATCTTCGCGCCGAGCTCGAGTATCTCCTGCTCACGCGCCAGAAACACCGATACCTTCTTCAGCCTCTCCGTAACGTTCAGTTCCTCTAAGATACCTTGTCTCTCCTCGGGAGAGAGGTTGAGCTGAGTGGCTATGAAATCGGCCAGATGCCCTGGCTCGGGGATGTTCATCGCTATGACGGCGATCTCTTGGGGGATGTTAGGGGCTGTGGAGACGAATTTCTGGAAGTTAGCCACCACGGTCTTATGCAACGCCTCAAGCTCGACGTTTTTCTCGACCACATCTTTTAGCACTTCGATCCTCGCCTTTGGATAGGGCTCAGTCTGTGTCACCTCTACCAATTTGATCCTGGAAAGCCCCTGAACTCCCATCTGTATTTTGCCATCAGGTAATTTAAGCATGCGGGCGATCAGGCAGGCCGTTCCGACGTGATAGATCTTATCCGGATCGAATTCTTCCTCAGCCTCCTTTATGGCGAACATGGCTATCATTCGTCTATCGACCACGACGTCATCGATCATCTTGATCCACTTCGGGTTACCCACCATAATCGGGACACCGGTGAACGGATACGGAACTACTTCGCTGGGCAGAATCGGCAGCTCCTCCGGTATAGGAGGTATCCTCATCCCGGCCGATCTGTCTCCTCCCTCTCCCCTTGAATCCCCTCCGGCGATTTCCTTATCCTCGCCCATCAGTTCAAATTCCATCACGAGCTCACCTCCTCGTCCTCCTCGTGCACCACGGAGACACGTTTCAACATCGGCTTTTCAGCTTTAGGGAGCCTCACCATAAGGAACCCATCCCTGTAAATGGCCTTCGCCCCGTCAGGGTCAACTGGCACCGGTATATCCACGACCCGTTCGAACTCCCCAAAAGATATCTCTATCTGATGGCACGCCTGACAATCGGTCTTGAACACCTCCCTCCTCCGCCCCTTGATGAGGAGGGTATTTCTGTCGAAGATGAGCTGCATGTCCTCTCGATTCACCCCCGGCAACTCCACGAGAACTCTTATCTCATCAGTGCTCTCGTATATATCCACAAGCGGCCTCCATCGGGAGGAGACATAAACGGACATCATCCGCCTGGAACCGGTGAAGTACTCCACCATCCTCTCGAACTGCCTCTGGAACTCATCGAGTTCGAAGAAAGGATCTCTCATAATCGACCACCTTACAATCATAGATGTCTTGGACAGTAGAATGATACCAAACGCAAAGGCAATTTGCAAATCCCAGCCGCTTTATTTTACCCCATCCGCTCCCTC
>CAZHVH010000283.1:0-4870 GCA_964535855.1 uncultured bacterium | reverse complement strand
TTTTTCTCCCATGCACAATCCTTTAGACGTTCAACTCCCCTTAATGTTTAGTTCATTTCCCCTGAGTGTAGCGGTTATCCATGAGGAGGAACGAGGAGAAAGAAAATCCGTTGCACGTTCAACGTTTAACGTTGTAACGTTTTCTGACCTCTCAGATCTCTGCTACGCTTAACGATAATATGAGCGAATCACGCTGACATATGTTCCGTCCTCGCTATTATCTCCGCCTGCATGCTCGGGCTTAGACGCACGAAATAGTCCGAATAACCGGCAACCCTGACGAGGAGATCCTGGTAATTCTCAGGGTGCGCCTGGGCATCCCGGAGGAGATCCGCGCTGACGACATTGACCTGTATCTCAAACCCTCCCCGTCTGAGATAGGTCTCTATTAGGTTTCTCAAAGCCTTTAGGCCCAACTCCGTCTCGAGAAAGCTCTTCGTGAACTTCACGTTCTGTACTAGTCCCCCGATCGCCTTCCTGTGGCTCCACTTAGTCGTAGAGAGTATCGATGCCGTAGGTCCACATCTCTCACGCCCTTGAGCGGCTCCGGCTCCGTCGGCGAGGGGAAACCCCGATCTGCGCCCGTCCGGAGTAGCTCCGGTTTCGGATCCAAACCTCTCGTGCATAACCCAACAGAAAAAGCCCGGCACATACCGATGTAGGCCCACAACGTTTGACTCGGTGGTTTCCTCCAGAAACTCGGCCCATTCGACGGCTAATTTGTCAACCTCATCGTCGTCGTTCCCGTAGCTGGGGATGCGATTGAGGATACGCTGTCGAAGCTCCTCATGTCCCTCATAGTCGGTCCGGAGGATATCCCGGAAATCCTTGATCGAAAGCTCTCTCGAGTCATAGACCAGATGTTTTACGGCGATAAGCCCATCCACGAGATTCGCCAGCCCGACGAAGGAATTTTCAACCCAGTTATATCTCGCCCCTCCCCTGTCGAAATCCAATCCCCTCTCCAGACAATCCCTGGTGAAACAGCTTGCCAGCGGAAAGCAACCCGTCTCCGCCCGACGACGCCAGACTTGATCTAGGTTCTCGGCCGCCGCCTTCACCGTTTCGGCCATTCGTTTTCGAACGAGAGCGTTGAGATCCTCGAACGTAGCGGGTTCGGGGAGCTTTCCGTCCGCGATGAGATCCATGATCTCCAAAAGGGCCTTGGGACAGTTGAAATAGGGAGCGGTTACCCATATGTTGGATGCGCCGACGACCTTGACCTCAACGCAGGTCGAGTTCATATAGTTGTAGGAATCCTCCTCCGAAACGCCGTGATCGCGCAGAGCTTCGACGATGAGCTCATCGTTGAAGAAGGCGGGGTCGCCTATACCTGTGCTGAGCATTCGGCAGGCGAAATCGGTCAGCTCCGTCGGAGTGCCCTCATGCCACGCCAGCCCAACCGTGGGATAAACCAGTCTCGTCGCCATGCGGGCGGCAAGACATAGATAGGTCAGGTCGTTCGTCACATCTTCACCGTTTTTATCCCGACCGCCGACCATCACGGATATCGCCGAACCCCGGCCGAGTATCATGTTCAACTGGATATAGAGACAACAGATCAGCTCGAGCGCCTCTTCCGGCGTGATACGTCCTGCCGCTAGATCCCTTTCATAAAACGGCCGCAACGTTTGATCCATCCTGCCGGGGGTTGTCAGGTGGTGATCCTCGCCGAACCATAGCGCTATGATGGTGAGGAACATCAGCTCTATCGCCTCGTGGAAGGTCGATGGCGGCTCCGTGGAGATGCGCCTACAGATCCGGGAGAGCTCGTGCCAATCTGCGGCGTGGACCCTATCGATCTCAGCAAAGCGTTTACACTCATCGGCTACTCTCCTCGCGTATTCGGATAACCCCCACATGGCGATATCGCACGCCCGATAAAACGCCTGTTTTTCCGGCACCGCCTCTTCCAGCCTGGATCGGATCTCCTCGCGGATGCCCCGTATTCCGACCTTGAAGAGCTTCTCGTAATCTGGATGGAAATGTCCCGCGTCGCCGCCGGGAAAGGGTGGGATCGATCTCAAGATCTCCTGAACCTCCCCTATCCTCTCGGCCTCCTCAGAGGTAGGGGGGCGAAGCTCCGGCCTACCTGCCACGCGTTCGCCGGGGGACAGCTCGATCGGCATTGACCTGAGCCTTTCCGCCGTTCGACGTGCGCGCCAGATAAGCCAATCCTCCTCTTCGGTATGCTTGGCCCAGGATTTCGCATCTATGAGAGGCAGGGTCGGAACGCCGTGTATGCCAGACCTCTGTCTTCGCAGGGCTTCATCCCGCAGCCCCGCGATCTGTGGCCTCAACGTAAGCGATATAACGGCTTTTGAGCCGGGAATTTTGATCTTATGTGTTTTCATATCATCCCCTCTCCTTGAAACGCCGTCCGCCGTCGGCCGTCCACCCTCTGCAAGTCATTTGTTGTCATTGATGGTCATTTGTAGTCATTTTTTAAATGACGGCGAAGCCGAATGACCTAATGACCACAAATGACCGTTGAGCAACGGACTGTCGAGAGGCGGACGGTAGCTTTAAAAATCTCCGCTACACTTAGCGATAATATGAGCGTTGGCTATAGCCCATGCTCCGTCCGTTCCAACACGGTCATCTTCAGCTTCGGCGAGAGACGGTTGAAATACTCGGAGTACCCTCCAACCCTGACGATCAGATCTCCATGCCTTTCGGGATGCTCTATGGCGTCCCGTAATACCGCCTGGTCGACCACGTTTATCTGAAGCTGCATTCCACCGAGGTCGAAGTAGGTCCGGATGAGCTGCTGTAGCTTTCTCCGTCCGGCCTTTGTCGTGAAGAACTCCTTTGTAAATCTGATGTTCACCACAAGCGTCCCGGGCGCGAGGTGATGCGGTATCGAGGCGACGCTTTTGAGCATCGCCGTAGGGCCTTTACGGTCACGGCCCTGATAAGGTCCGGCGGAATCGGCCAGCGGTTCCCCGGCTAACCGTCCATCGGGGGTGGCGCCGACCGGAGCACCGGCATCGGCGTATGTGACGAACATGAGGCATGAGGGTAGGAACCTGCCACCTCGCCAGGGGGTATACCGGAGGAACTCCCGAAAGACAAACTCCGATATGTCGGCCGCTATCTCATCGGCGCGCGGGTCATCGTTCCCGAATCGCGGACATCTGGATAGACGCCGACGGAAGAGCTCCTCGCCCTCATAGTTACGGTGCAATATCTCCAGGAACTCCGCCCCGCTTTTCTCCTTCCTCTCGAACACCACCTCCCTCAGAGCCGCCAGCGAATCGATTACGTTGGCGAGCCCTCCGACGTTTATCACGCTCCAGTTATATCGAGCGCCGCCGGCGTTAAACTCACGTCCCTTATCTATGCAATCGTCGATCAGAAGGCTACGCATGGGCTGAGGGCGAAGCAGCGCCTTTATCCTCTGATCGGCGCTCACCTCGTCGCTGATCTCGCGCACCACCTTTGCCACGTCCTCCTTATATGCGGCGACCAGCTCATCGAAGCTTGTCGCGGTTGCAAGATGTTCGTCAAGGGTCTGGACGAGAATCAGAGGCAGATTGATGCCCGCATCCAGGGAACCGACGTTAGAACATCCGTGGATCATCGTCTCCGTACAGCCGCCGCCGTTATACCAGCCGAGATCCTCCTCACGTATGCCTAAGCCCGCCTCCCGTAACGAGCGCAGGAACTCCTCCTCATTATAGAGTGCGGGCAACCCACATCCGGTTGCGATGGTATCCAGGGCTGCCTCCCACACCTCCTGAGGCATATCGCGACGCACGTGAAGTTGTAGGTTGGGACGTCGGATTTTATGAGCGGCTTCCAGGCAGGCTATGGTTAAATCGTTATAGGCGGGCTCGCCGGTTGATGTGGTGCCGCCGATCCCCGCGCTCCACCCGTTGTTGGCGTCACAGTTCTCCCAAATCGCTCTGATCAGCTCCACGGCCTCCTCGTGACTCGTTCGCCCTTCAGACAGATCACGCTCGTAGTACGGCCAGAGCTCCTGATCAACCCGACCCAGGTTATCGCAATCGTCGAGGTAATAGACGAAGTTATAGGCGACGACGGCCTCGAAGAAAGTGCGTGCCGGGCGAAAGGGCACCTGTTCATATGCGGCGATGAGCCGTTTCCGCCTTACCTCGGCCAGGGGGTTATCCAAGCTGACCTCGCGCAAAAACCTCAGAATTCGCTCATGCCATCGCTTTATCCCAGCCAGCACATCCTGAAGGCCGAGGTAGAGATCCACCCGTTCGATATCCCCGCGTCGTCGGGCCAGATCGAGTTTCTCCGAGATCCGCCGGGCGTACTCCGAAAGCCCCTCCCTCAGAACCCGTCCGTAATTCGGTATGCTATGGGTATAACCTCGTCCGCCGAGCGTATGTGGCGTTTTAATGACGTTCAGCCGTTCCCCCAGATCCCGCATCTGAGCCCGCAGCGCCATCAGCGTTTCCCTCCCCTCGTCTGAGAGGCTGGGAAGCATGGCGGTCAATGCCGACTCGTTATATGAGTAGGTGTACGAATAGCTCGGAGCGACGATACAGTTCTCAGGTCCGGCGTTTGCCGGACCACAGGGATAGAGGATCTCGCCTTTGTACGGCGGCAGAGCACGATTTTCGAAACGACGCCGCACCGCCCGCGACCACCGCCTCATCGGCGACGCTTCGGGCTCCTCGAAGTAGCCGGACGCGAAGTGCTCACCCAGATCGCGGAGCGTTCTTGGGTTGGGAGAAAAGGTTGACGAGGCCGCCATGGATATCTCCGTTGAGTATCGCTTTGAAACTCGCGAGATTATAATCCATTACCAAACTCAAGTCAAGTTGCGCCTCGTATTTGGGCGTGTTCGGAAAAGACCAGGGGGATCAGACGAAAAGGTCGCAGATGTTATCGCTCC
>CAZHVH010000282.1:0-4892 GCA_964535855.1 uncultured bacterium | reverse complement strand
TATACACCCCAGGCGATATCATCTTGCCGCTTGAGGATCTGAGATCCCATTTCTCCTGTGAGGTTCCATCACGATGGGCGATCTCACAGATAATCTGGCCTGAAGGGGAGTACACCCTTATAACGGCTTCAGCGGGAAGGTTCAGAAATTTCACAGCGCCGCTCGTGGAGAGGGAGCAGGGGTTTGGCGCGGCGAAGACCCCCTCGATATCGGGGGAAGGGGGAGATGATGTCGAAGGGATGTAGACCTCCACAGGCTCCGTCGGGTTGCTCCTGATCCCCTCCTCGCCGACCGCCACGATAGCATAGAAGTAACGGTTTTCCGGGAAGACATCCTCATCCAAGAAGGAGGTGGAACCGGCCCCGACGTCCGCTATAGGAGTCCAGGGTTCGCTACCAGTTCGGTTTCTGAGAACTAGATATCCGGAGAGGTTGGATGCCACCGATGGGCTCCATGAAAGCTCGACTCCACCTGTCTTAAGCTCTGCTCGAAGCTGTGAGGGAGGGCTGGGTTTCGCTATGATCTTGAGGCTCACCTCGTCCGAGGTGTATTTCAATTCACCTTCCATGGTTACA
Source organism: uncultured bacterium (assembly GCA_964535855.1). GTDB lineage: Bacteria > Poribacteria > WGA-4E > B28-G17 > B28-G17 > JAGGXZ01. Next base: position 4,317 of record CAZHVH010000282.1, on the reverse strand, counting down.
GGGCGTATGGTGTAGGTGTAAGTCCTGCCCTCCTGAATCTCATAATCCTTAAATCTGGCGGCGGATATCGTTCCGTTACTGATCATGGTGAAATCCCCATCCCCCTCCGACCTGCGATAGACCCTATATCCGGAGACCCTAGGGTTGATCGGCGGTTTCCACGAAAGCTCCACATATCCCTCTCCTCTTTCCGCCTTCACCATGTCCGGGATGAATGCCATTCTTCTGGCCATCTCGGCGTTAGACCGCAGCTCATCGATCGATCCACCCGCCACGAAGGCGAAAATCACCGTCTTAGGTGCCCTGGTTTCCAGGTCATATGGCCCGATCGATATCAAGGAGGCGTAATCGCCAGGGGCAATGCTTTTCTCCACTTTCCCCTCACTCATCAACCTGAACCTATTAGCGTCCAGGTAGAGGTTCCCCGAATACGGCATGACCCTATGTCCGTTAAGCTTGCCCTCTATCAGACATACACCCACGAACGCGGGATCGGTTCCGTCGGAACTATCGGCGTCATAGAAGTAGGAAAGGTTCAAACCGGCGTCCCAATCCACCATGTCCAGATTCAGATTTACCGTCTGACCTGAAAGGTTTAGATCGTCCACATTCCAGTTGGTCAGGATACCCAACAAAAGCCCTTTGATTCCGAGCGGATTGATGTTTGTAATGGTGAGTTTGACCAGTACAAATCCTCCTGGTTTCGTCCATGAATAGCTCGTTTGATCCACCAGTATATCTATACTCTTCCCGTCAGAGGCCTTATACTGCGCTGTTATCACCTGTCTTCCGCCTTCGTTTTCGGCATATGAGATGGTACCGACGTCGGTCGGCTTCCATTCCCCCAGTATCAATTTTCCGGTATTCAGGTTGATATCGACGGAACTCGCGACGAAGTTCTCCGAATTCCCCGCCCATAGCTCGGATATCGGCTGGAGATAGGTCTTGGCCGTCGATTTGGAGGCGGGATAGCTGAAGGTCGGGTTTATGGTGTTCTGCGAGAAGTTCATGAATGCGCCGAAGTCGGTGAGATCCATGACCACATCGCCGTTGTTATGCGAGAGGGAATGCTGTCCATAGGCAGATGATGAAAGGGTTAAAATTAACAGCAGAAAAAGGCTGAATCTCATGATCATCCCTCACTCTGTGGTTGGTGAAGATTAGGATACAATAGCTATGGATCGAAATCAAGGGCTGTTGACAATCGCGGAAGGTTTAGTGTATTCTTAAGTCACACAGTTCGGCGAGGTAGAAGATCGATGGAATACATCATCCAGATCGCTGTATCCGTCATAGCGGTTGCGCTGATCATCGCTTTCGGCTCAGCCTGGATCGCTGTGCCGTCGGTCGTGATACTGACAGCTATTAATCTCCTCATTATCCGGCGTGAAAGGATGAGGAGGTCGAAGATCGAAGGTGAGATAGAGAGGCAGAAATCAGCCCTTGAAAGCTTCTTGGCCTCTGTTATCAGTAATATATCGCACGAATTCAGAACCCCTTTGACCTCAATAATAGGGTATGCCCAGTGTATCGTTCAGGGGCTCGACGGAGAGGTTACCCAGGAGCAGAGGAGGGATTTGGAGAGGGTCATCGCCAATGCCGAGGACCTCCTAAGGATGGTCGATGATGCTCTGGAGCTTTCAAAGATAAAGGTCGGAAAGCTGGAGCCGAAGTTTGAGCCTCTGGAGTTCAAACCCGTCCTGAAAGAGGCGCTTGAAACCATCGAACCGATGGCGAGGGCAAAGGATCTGGAGATACGGGAGGATATTCCGGAGGACCTCCCGACCGTCTTGGGCGACAGGCTAAAGGTGAAGAGGATACTGCTCAATATACTTTCAAACGCGGTGAAGTTCACCCAGCAGGGGGGAATCTCAATCTCTGCCAGGGTCGATAATCCGTTTCTGGAGATCTCCATCTCCGATACCGGTCCGGGGATACCCAAGGAGTTACAGGAGCACATTTTCGATGGAGCAAATCGCTCCGAAAATACGGGATTCGGCCTGAACATAACGAAGGAACTCGTCGAGATACACGGTGGGACGATCGAGGTGAAAAGTCAGCCTGGAGAGGGAACTACGGTCACCTTTACGCTTCCCATCATAACCGAGAAACTCCGGGAGGATGTGCTGAGAAACTTGGAGAGGAAGTTGAACGAGCGTCAAAGGGAGATAATACTCAAAATATACGACTGGCTTAAGGAGGGAAGCTGGCATGGCAGCTCGAAGGAGAAAGGTTCTGGTGATAGATGACATCGATGATGATATAAGAATCATCGAAAAGGGGCTTAAGCCCTTCGACTACGAGGTGCTGAAGGCCAAGAGCGGGGAAGAGGGGCTCAGAATAGCCAAGATGGAACAGCCGGACGTCATCCTGCTGGACATCATGATGCCAGGGATAGATGGGTACAAGGTGTGCGAGGAGCTTAGGGCAGATTACGCCACGAGGGATATCCCGATACTCTTCGTCAGCGCCAAAGTCGAAACCTCCGATATAATCGAGGGATTTCAGAGGGGGGGAGATGACTACATAACGAAACCCTTCTCCCTTCAGGAGCTCGCCGCCAGGGTGAACGCCGCCATGCGAATCAAGGAGCGCCAGGATAACCTGAAGATGATGAGCATAACCGACGAGCTGACGGGGCTTTACAACAGGAGGTACCTCAACGAGAGGCTCAGCGAAGAGATCGAAAGGGCCAGACGATATAAATATCCGATCTCATGCCTGATGCTAGATCTGGATCACTTTAAGAACGTGAACGACACTTACGGCCATCAGGTCGGCGATCTGGTGCTGGAGGAGTTCGCCAAGATACTGAAGGATTCAACCAGGGTGGTGGATATCATAGCCAGATATGGAGGTGAGGAGTTCCTGATCGTCCTCCCGATGACGAACCTTAAGGGTGCCCAGACATTGGCTGAGAGGATCAGGAGAAACGTGGAGTTATATCGTTTTGGGAAGGATCTGGCCCTTCCGGTGACGGTGAGCATCGGCTGCGCCCAGCTCGACCCCGCTAGGGGCGATGAGATGGATTCAGATCTTCTGATCAAGCTGGCCGATAGAGCTCTTTATAAGGCGAAGAAGAAACGAAATACCATTGCATGCGCCTAGATCACCCCTAGGGGGATCGGCAGATCGGCTCCAGGAAAAGCCGCTTCCTCCTCAGTTTCTCCGTCGTCTCCAGATTATCCCTCCCCCTGCAGATCACCAGATCCGCCTCGATGAGGGCGTTTAGAAACTCCCCTGTTGCCTGAAACAGATTCACCCCCGGCATACGCGAGCCGGATGAGATCACGGAGATGCCCTCTATCCCCGTTCTGCGTCGGATCTCCAAAAGCTCCTCCGCCGTCACGCACGCTTCAACCGGATGCTCCTTCCCAGCCACCACCACATGAAATCCCCTCTCCGCCAATTTTCCCGCCAGCCATATATCCTCAACCCCATCTCCCTCCCGATCGGAGAGGATAAGGATGTTTCCCCCCGATATATCGAGCGAGTTCAGAACCCTCCTCAATTCCCCTTCCCCTTTGTTCTCCTCCACGAATTTAAATCCCTCCTCCCTGAGCATCCGTTTTTCGAGGAGATAAGGATCCGGATTTCCGGTGGTCAATCGGACGATCTCGGAGATAATCCCCCTAAGCTCCTGAACGGTCAGTTCCTCAATCCCCTTCACGTCCATGAGATCGCGCAGGTTCTGGCGGGCGAGGGCGGCCAATTTGGGGCTACGGGTCGAACGCCGTATGAGGTCCTTTCCCAAATCATCCGGTCGACCGGAGAGAGGTGACCCCGGCGTATATTCGCCCTCCACCAGTTCCTCCATCAGATCCAAAGTCATATCTTCCCGTCCCCATCTTCCCAATTTCAGGTTTGAGAGATTGACGCCGGAGGGGATCACGGTATATCGCGCCTCGACATCCCGCAGCCTGACGCCCGATCTTACGATAACGTTTTCAAGCCTGCAGTTGACGATCTGGCTCAACACCTTCAACCCGGATATCGTCTCTCCCAGGGGCGGGTGGATCGGATTTGAGTCGAAGGTGGTGTTATGGGCCACGACATCCTTCAGTCCGACTCTATCGCCGAGTCGGGTGTTTCCGGTGAGGGTTGAGTTCTCGATCCGACAGTAGTTGCCGATGCGGACTTGAGCTCCTATATGCACTCTACCCAGGAGATAGCAGGCTCTACCTATCCGGTATCCAGGTTCAGCGGTTATCCTGACATCGGGATCAAGCCTAACACCTCTCCTGAGAAATTCCTCGCGGTTGGCTTGGAAGATCCTGGATTCCCCCTCCATCACGGCCGACCAGCGGTTAACCCCCG
>CAZHVH010000281.1:0-4899 GCA_964535855.1 uncultured bacterium | reverse complement strand
ATCGTTGACTTTCCCCTCAACCGGTGATAAAATGAAGTCAAAAACCTGGGGGGATGGTGATGATACCGACCTGGATTAAGATATTCGTCAAAGGGGTCCGGAACTATTACAGGGGATATCCGATCTGTGTCTCCATTGAGGTGACGCACTCCTGTACCGCCAACTGTCGACACTGCGATAAAGGCGGGATGAAACCGAACGAGGAGAGGGCGGGACCGGAGGAATACGTCGAGAGACTAAAAGAGCTGAGATCACCCCCTGTCGTTCAGATCTCAGGCGGCGAGCCGCTCGTGAGGAAGGACATCTGCGATGTCATCAGCGCTTTGAAAGGCGGGGGTGAACTCCCCTATATCATACTCGTCACAAACGGATCGCTGTTGGATGAGGAGAGATATCTGAGGCTCAAGAAGGCCGGAGCGGATAGGATCTCCATATCCCTTGATTTCCCCGACAGAAGACACGATTCCTTCAGAAGGCTCCCCGGCCTGTTCGATCATCTCTCGCAGATCGTTCCCTATCTGGCCGGAAGATATGGGGGATGTGATATAGCGCTGAACACCGCCATAACAAGGGAGAACTTCCCTTACATCTGCGATATCGCCCTCAAAGCACAGGAGTGGGGGGTCGGGATCTCATACAGCGCATATACCACCTTGAGGACAGGAGACGAGTCGCTGACACTTTCGGAGGAGGAGTCGAGGCAGCTTGAGGGTCTGATGGAGAGGCTTATACGGATGCAGCTCGATGGGTATAGGATACTCAACACCCCCTCCATGCTGAGAAGGACGGTCCGATATTTCAGGGAGGGAGGCATTCCGAACTGCGGCGCGGGGAGAAGGTTTCTCGTTATCAGGCCTGACGGCACGATGAACCCATGTTCGATGCTGCCACATCTGATCTTCGATTCCTTCGATAAGATGAGGGAGTTCGCTCGTGGGAACGAGTGCGATAGCTGTTATGTGGCCATCCGGGCTTACTCAGATAGAAGCGTCTCAGAATTCATCGCTGAAGGCAGGCTTATGGTGCGTCTCGCCTCTCAGGATTGAAAGAGGTGATCGATTATGAGGAGGGAGATTCCGCTTAACGGAAGAGACTGGCGGCTGCTCGGTCTGATGCCGCACGAGGCCGAATGGCGTAGGATCTGGGAGAGGACGCCGGATTTATCGACGTGGGAACCTCCCATCGATGGCGAGTGGATATTGGCTGAGGTGCCGGGCGACGTGCAGTCCGCGCTCCTTGAGGCGGGGCTCATGCCGAATCCCTACAGGAAACTCAACAGTTACCTATGCGAGTGGACGTGGAACAGGGACTGGATCTATCTCAAGGAGTTCGTGGTGCCCGAAGATCTGAAGGGCCAGAGGGCCGTGCTCCGTTTCGACGGCGTGGATTACTCGTGTGAGGTCTACCTCAACGGTTACCATCTCGGGGGACATGAGGGGACGTTCACGCCCTTCGAGTTTGACGTCTCACAGCACCTTAATTACGGCGAGATCAACAGGCTCTGGGTCCTCGTCCGTAAGGCGCCCGATGAGCAATGGCAGATAGGTCGGACGAGCCAGGTGCGCACGTGGAAGCCGAGGTTCGCCTACGGATGGGACTGGTGCACAAGACTTGTCCCGATCGGCATCTGGCAGGGCGTTCGCCTGATCTTTCACGGCGGATACCTCATCCGGGATGTCTGGATCAGAAGCCATCTCTCATCCGGAGCGGCCTATCTCGCCATATGCGCCGAGATCGAATCGTCCGCCAGATCCCTTCTCACGTTGAGCGTCGAGATACTGGACGATGAGGAGGTCGTCTCCGAATCGAGAGGGGAGATACCCGTATCCCGTGGGAGAGAAACCCATATGATGTATCTCAGGCTGGAAAACCCCAAGCTGTGGTATCCAAACGGATATGGCGGGCAGGCGATGTATAGGGCAAGGGTGAAAATCGAGCGGGATGGCGAGGAAATCGATAGAAGGGACGTGAGGTTCGGGATACGCCAGATCAAGGGGGTTCCCAACGAGGGCGCTCCGCCCGACGCCCTACCTTACACTTTGGAGGTCAACGGCCGTAGGGTGTTTATAAAGGGATGGAACTGGACGCCGCTCGATCATCTCTACGGCAATATGACGAGAGCTAGATATGAGAGATTGCTTCGCCTCGCAAAGGAAGCCAACGTCAATCTGCTGAGGGTATGGGGCGGCGGGTTGATCGAGAGCGAGCACTTCTACGAGCTATGCGATGAGATGGGTATAATGATCTGGCAGGAGTTCATCCAATCTTCCTCAGGCATCGATAACGAGCCCTCTAAGGATGAGGGTTATCTGAATTACATAGACGCCCAGGCGAGGGGGATCATACCGCTTAGGAGAAATCACCCGTCGCTGGTCATATGGTGTGGCGGCAACGAGCTTACGGACTCCGACTATAGGCCCTTGAGCTGCGATCACCCTGCCATCGCCGTTTTAAAAAGGGCGGTGGAGGATCTGGACCCCGATAGGATCTTCCTTCCCACCTCGCCCAGCGGGCCTACCTTCAGCGCCGATCCGTTCCAAAAAGGCCAGATGCATGACGTTCACGGCCACTGGAGGTATCTAGGTCCCGAGCGACATTACGAGTTCTTCAACTCGATAGACCCGCTCCTGCATAGCGAGTTCGGGGTCGAAGGAGCGGCGAACGAGGAGACGATGCTGGAGATAGCCTCAGAGGATGAGCTCTGGCCGCCGAAACCCACAAACCGTATATGGACCCATCACGGGTCGTGGTGGATAAACTGGGATATGATCTGCTCGCTCTTCGGTGAGCCCAAATGCCTGGGTGAATTCATCCGGGCGAGTCAGTTCATCCAGGCTGAGGGGATCAGATATGGTATAGAGGCCAACAGGCGGAGGAAATGGCGGTGTTCGGGGACGATCCCGTGGCAATTCAACGAGGCATATCCCAACACCTCCTGCACCAACTGCGTTGATTTTTTCGGCAGGGTCAAACCGGCATACTGGTGGGTCAGGAAGGCCTACGAGCCGGTTCACGTCAGCGCGCTCTATCCCTCACTCTCATGGCACGGCAGGGAGAAGTTCCGGGCCGAGATATGGGTTTCCAACTCCACAACGGCACGAACGTGCAGGCTGGAGACGGTCATATGTGACCTGGACGGCGAGATCTTTCACAGGGAGTTCAGGGATGTCGATCTGCCGGAAAACGGCAGCTCCAGGCTTTCACACGTCGAGATGGACATACCGGTGGGGTTCAAACACCTCTTCATCCTCCAACTGAAGCTCGTGGAGGGCGATGAGATGCTCTCCGAGAACTGCTACCTCTTTTCGGCCGCCCATGAGCCGATATTCTCACCCCTGTTTCACGCACCTAGCTGTTCGCTGTCCGTGGAGAGGGGGAGGGGTTATCTGGAGATCTTCAACGAGGGGCCTGCCTGTGCGATGTTCGTCTGGATCGAGACCGATCCGATGGACTCCCATCTTGAGGACAACTATCTGATCCTCACACCCGGCGAATCCAGGAGGATCAAGTGTGACGCTCGTTCCGCCCTGATCTCCGCCTGGAACGCTGAGGGAAAAACGATAGGGCCTGAGAATTAAACGGAGGTGCGAGGGTGGCGAAGCTATATGCAGGTGTATCGGCTGTGAACATAACCCCGCCCGTGGGGATCGACCTGACGGGTTTCGCCGGCCGACCGTCGCCGGCGATCGGAATCCATGATGACCTTTACGCTAAGTGCCTGGTGATGGACGATGGGACCGAGAAGATCGGGATACTCACCATGGACCTTCTGGGGCTGGATTCCGACATCGTTCAGAGGGTCAGAGAGGAGGTGGAGGACAAACTCGGGGTGCCCTCACGCTGCCTGATGCTCTCGACATCTCACACCCACTCCGGCCCGGCAACGATATCCCTGAGGGGACTGGGCAAGAGGGATGAGGTATACGTCGAGGAGCTGACCAGGAAGCTGATCGGAGCGGTGAAGATGGCCTTTGACTCGGTCAGACCGGCGAAGGTGGGTTTCGGAACCGGTCAGGTGCAGATAGGGATCAACCGCCGACAGAGGCTCAAAACGGGCGCCATGGCTATCGGTCAGAACCCTTCAGGACCCGTGGCGCCCTACGTGGATGTGATGCGCGTGGATGACGAGAGCGGCAGACCGATGGCCGTGCTCTTTTCACATGCCGCCCACCCGGTGGTGCTCGGAGGGAAGAACCTCCTGGTCTCGGCCGATTATCCGGGATACGCCATGAGACTGGTCGAGCGGATCGAGGGTTGCGTCGCGATGTTCGCCCAGGGATGCTGCGGCGATGTCAACTCCAACCCGGTGGGAAGGACGTTCGAGGATGCCCGCAGGCTCGGTACCATCCTCGGCGGCCACACGATAGGCGTCGCCGAGTCGATAGGATGCTCGGATGATGATGTCAGATTGAAGGCCATATCCCGAAAGATCGAGCTTCCACTTCAAGATCCCCTCCCTCCCGAGGAGACGAGCAGGCTGGTGATCGAATACAGAGAGAGGCTCGAGGAGGCCAAAAGACGGGGTGAACACAGGGGACAGATATACCTGCATGAGGGAATGCTGGGATGGGCCGAGGATATGGATAAACTGGCTTCATCCGGAAAGACCGGTCTCACCAAGGGGTTCGAGATCCAAGCGATAAGGATAACGGAGAGAGCCGTGATCCTGGGGATGGCCGGTGAGGTCTTCGTGGATTATCAGATCGACCTGAAACGCCGATCGCCGTATGAGATGACGATGGTCTTCGCCTACACGAACGGATGCATCGGATATGTCCCCACGGCCGACGCCTACCCCGAAGGGGGATATGAGGTGGATATGGCCTATAAATATTACGGCACTTTGATGCTTAAGCCCGAATCAGACGGCATCATCAGAGACGAGGCGCTGAAGATGTT
>CAZHVH010000280.1:0-4916 GCA_964535855.1 uncultured bacterium | reverse complement strand
AGTGTAAGACCACCGTCCCATAAGCGGTGCCGCTCATTCGGGCGTCCGTGACCCTCACCATATCGCGCACCCCTGCCTCTGCCAGATATCGCGGGATCGGCAGGGAACCGGCCTCCGGCATACCCGCTCCCACCGGTCCGGCGTTACGGAGCACTATAACATGGTCAGGGGTGATGCGAAGAGAGGGATCGTCGATCCTATCGGCAGCATCTTGAGGGGATTCAAACACCACAGCCGGTCCTCGATGATGCAGCAACGATGGGGTGGCGGCTGCCACCTTGATCACCGCTCCCTCAGGCGCTAAGGTACCACGCAGAATCGCCAGGGAGCCCGGAGGGCCCAACGGGTTGTCGAGCGTGCGGATCGTCGTCTGCCACTCCCCTGGAGGCGGAACCTCGGCTAGAAGCTCACCTAACGTCCGTCCGGTGACGGTCAGCGCTGAGAGATCCAACAGCGGTTCCAGGGCTTTGAGCAGCGCCGGCACCCCTCCTGCCCAGTGCATATCCTCGAGGTAACCCGATCCGGCGGGTTTGCAATCCACCAATAGCGGCACCCTTCGCGCCACCTCCTCCACATCGTCAAGGGTGAGGCGTATCCCCGCCCGTCGGGCGATGGCGATCAGATGTATGATCGTATTGGTCGATCCCCCCAGTGCGATGAGCACGGTGAGGCCATTGAGGAAAGAGGAGCGCGTGAGGACATCGCGGGGGCGTGGTCCGCCTCGGAGGGCCAATTTGACCGCCTCTCGGCCGGTGGCGACGGCGATGCGGAGGCGATCGGACGAGACCGACGGCGCGGTGGCACCGCCGGGCAGCATCAGTCCCATAGCCTCGGTCACACACGCTATCGATGAGGCCGAGCCCATGTCCATACAGGTGCCCGCCGTGGGACACAGGGCTTGGCGTATCTCGTTGATCTCCCGTTCGCTGAGACGTCCCGCTCGGTACTCCGCCCAGGAACGGCGACAGTCGGTGCATGCTCCCAGCCTCTCACCCCGCCAGAAACCGGTCATCATCGGCCCCGTTACGAGCGAGATCGCCGGGAGGTTCACCGACGCCGCCGCCATCAACTGCGCGGGCACCGTCTTGTCGCAGCCGCCGAGCAGCACGACGGCATCCATCGGCTGAGCGCGGATCAGCTCCTCCGTCTCCATCGCCACCAGATTGCGATAGAGCATCGTCGTGGGGGAAAACAGGATCTCATGTAGCGAGGCGGTGGGAAAGGCGAAGGGCAATCCCCCCGCCTCCAGCACGCCGCGTTTAACGGCAGCGACGAGGGAGGGCATCTCCCGATGGCAGGTATTGTAGTCTGAGGAGGTATCGGCGATTCCGATTATAGGTCGGTCCAGATCGGTCTCATCGAAACCCGCCGAGGCGAGAAAAGCCCGTCGCAAATACCGGCTGAAGTCGGTGTCCCCATAAGAGGGCAAATTACGATCTATGCCGCTCGGCGTTGTTCCTTCAGGCATGATTCCCTCCTGTGTAGTTGTCGTCCTCGGTTCAAAGAGCTATCTTATGTCTTAGGGCCTGGGTTTCCTCAACCCAATTGCCCACATTCCATCGTCCAAAAGCGCCTAATCCACCTAGAGGATGAGGCCCGTAGTACACGGGCACGTAAACCAGGGAGAGTCCTTCATATGCCTTGGCCTGATTCAGGGCCGCCTCCAGCGTTTCGGGCGATCGTCCTCCATCAAACGCCGCCACGCCGCGAATCGAGCGCGCCCAGCCGATGTAGTCCACCCCGACGTCATCCTTTGTGGCGTGCTCGACGCCGTATTGTGCCTCCTGCAACGCCGTGATCGCCCCCATCCTCCGATTATCCAACAACAGGATACATCCCCGCGCCCCGTGCTGCACACCGTCGATCAGGATCTGCGGGTTCATCGTGAAGGAGCCATCACCCGTGATCGCCAGCCCGTAGAAGGGTTTCGAGGCCAGCCCGGTCGCCAGCAGTGCCGAGACGGCGAAACCCATGTAGCTGGCGCCCGACTCGTTGAAAGTGCGGCCGAGCCGGTCGTCCTCGACGATCTGCATCCCGTTGGCCTGCACGTCGCCGGCGTCGAAGAAGGTGACCACATCGTTGGCCCGTGCCCAATCGGTGGCGATCTTGATGGCCGCCGGCTGAGTCAACACCTTTTCACCCCATCTCTCATCGTAGAGGCAGGGATTGCGGTACCGCTCCGCCTTATGCTCCTCCCACCGTCGGCGCTGCTCGCTGCAGGCCTTCAGCCAGGGAGACTCACCTGATGTGTCGGTTCCCTTTCTTCGACGGAGCTCCTCGTTCAGCCGGCGTAACGTCGCCGCCGCATCACCGATCAAGGCTATCGTGCGGTTGTAGTGCATCGCCGCCTCGACATCGGTGTTGATGTTCACCACCTGCTTCACCCGGGGGTATCCCGTACGGGAGCAATCCGACTGGCAGACGAAGCGCGTGCCGATGGCGACGAGCAGATCGGCCTGTTCCATGGCATAGTTGCCGCAGATGGAGCCTTTGGTGCCGCCGATCGTCATGTTGCGGGGATGAGAATAGGGTATCACGCCCGAGACCAGAGGGCTGAGAACGGCCACGCCGTCCACCAATTCGAGGAATTCCAGCAGTTCAGGTCCTGCCTTACGGGCGCCTCCTCCGACCTTAACGACCACGCGCTCGGCGTCTAACAGCGCTTCGGCCGCTCGTGCGTAAGCGCCTTCATCCGCCGCCGCTCCCAGAGGGGGTGGAGCGCCTACAGGTAACTCATCCAGGTTGAAGTTTTTCAGAGGACTGGGCTGGGTGTTCATCGGCAGAAGCAGGTAGAAGGGACCTGCCCGATGGGGGTGATCCACCGTATTGAGCCCACGGCGCAGAGCTATTCCCACCGCCTCCGGGGTGTGGAGGCAGTATGCCCGTCCCATAGCGGAGCACATATGCAGGAAGGGATGTTGCTCCATGCTGGGGATCTGCTGCATATTCGGGCCCTCGTCCTGCGTCGTCTCGTCGGGGAGAAGATACCAGACGCCGATGCCGTCGCTGGCGGGGACGAGAGAGCCGGCCAATGCATGTAGCGCGCCCGGCCCGATCGAGGTCACCACCGCCGCCTTCTCGCCGGTAACCCAGCGTAAGGCCGTGGCGGCGTGGGATGCTTCGATCTCGTGTCGTACGTTGCAGGTGCGCAACAACCCCGCCCCCTCGTAAATACGCAAAACCTCCCCGATCTCCGTCGATCCATGTCCCAGCACACAGAGAAAGGTACGCACCCCCTGACGCAGCAGACCGAGTATAACCGCCTCGGAGAGCGTCGTATCGATGCGTCGGGGAAGTGCGCCGGAGTTCAACGCCTCTTCGAATCCGCCGGCCTCCGCTATAGCCTCGGCCCGGCGTTGGCGTTGACGGGCAAGTTCAGATTCCTGCATCTAGGCACCTCCTTGAAATCATCCCACCTTCTCACAAAGGGATGGTTTTCGATCAAACCAAGGTTTCGCCCGCTCCAGTTGACCTGCCAACCGAAACAGCGTTGCTTCATCACCATAACGGCCTACGAAGTGCATACCGATAGGCAGTCCCTCCTCGTTCCAATACAGCGGGACCGACATAGCCGGCTGGCCCGTGGCATTGAACAGCGGAGTGTATGGGATGAACTCAAAGGCCTTTTCCGCTATCGTATCTACCCCGCCAAGAGCGTTAAGCAGGCTTCCCGCTTTGATTTTGCCCAGAGCTTTCATCATGAATCTCTCTACGGAAGTCGGCTGCAAGGCGCCATGCGTCAGAGGTGGAGAGGCCAACGTCGGTGTCAGCAACACATCGTATTCCTCGAAGAACCGACCGATCTGCCGAGCGCTACGTTGGAGCACGCGGATGGCCTTGGAGAGGTCTGCAGCGGTGATCTCACGGCCGAGAAGCGCCAGCACCCAGGTGCCGGCCTCGAAATCCCCCGGCCTCGCCTTGCGGCCAAGCAGCGTCTCGAACTCCTCGATATCCGCCCGGAGCTCGCCAGCCAGCATCGTCACGAACGCCCTGGCAAATGCCTTGCCGTCAACCTCTGGGGCTGCCTCGACCATCTCGTGGCCAAGCTCCTTACATAACTGAACGGTCGCCTCCAAACCTTTAAGACAATCTTCATGAACGACATCGCCTAAGAACGGTTTAGATGTAAAAGCGATGCGCAACCTACCGGGGTCCGTGTTCACCTCATCGAGGAAAGGGCGCGATGGCGGCGGAGCGTAGTAGGGAGCCCCGGCATCCGGCCCGGAAATCGCATCGAGCATGGCAGCGCTGTCCCGTACGGAGCGCGTCAGCACGTGATCGCAGACCAACCCGTGCCATATCTCGCCGTAATCGGGCCCCATGGGATTGCGGCCTCGGGTGGGCTTAAGTCCGAATATACCGCAGCAGGAGGCTGGTATACGGATTGAACCACCGCCATCGTTGCCATGAGCGATGGGAACGATGCGAGCGGCGACAGCGGCGGCAGCTCCTCCGCTGGAGCCACCGGAGGTGCGCCCCAAATCCCACGGGTTTCTGGTGGGCCCGAACAACTCCGGTTCCGTCACCGGTAACAGGGTGAACTCGGGCACATTGGTCTTGCCGAGAGTGATAAGACCGGCAGCTTTAAACCGTCGCACCAGCTCACAATCATGATCGGGGACGAAGTTGTGGAGGAATCGGCTGCCGGCTCGCGTTGGTGCACCGGCGAAAAAGGTAATCAGGGAATCCTTCAACAGAAATGGGACACCCTTAAAGGGACCATCGGGCAGATCTCCCTCAGCCGTCTGTCGCGCATGATCATACATCTTCTCGATAACGGCGTTGAGCTTGGGATTCAGCATCTCGATGCGGCGGATCGCTTCCTCCACCAGCTCGATCGGTTTCACCTCCTTTTTCCGCACTAGCTCAGCTAAGCCGAGGCCATCATACCGGTCATACTCATCAAAACCACCCAT
>CAZHVH010000279.1:0-4916 GCA_964535855.1 uncultured bacterium | reverse complement strand
CCGTGAACGTCCACCAGCTCGAGACGACGTATCCGACCGGATGAAGCGGAAACCAATCGCGCTCAGGCTTTCCTTTCCGATCCGTCGTGTGCCTAGATGGAGAAATTCAGGGTTGGGATAATCGGAACGGTAGGGCTTTTCAATGATTTGGCATAATCAGGCGTGGTAGGGGCGCGCCCCTGTGCGTGCCCCGAATCCGGCAGGCACGGGGGGCTGCCGCTACAGCGCCGGCGAAAAGCGCTGAAAACCCCTAGGGGGAGGGGAAGCCCGTTCCCTTCCGCTTGGAGGGTGGGAGGATTTCGTTCGAGGCCGAGCCGAGGAGACCGTATAAAATCTCGGCCCGAGAGGGCTCACACTAAAGGAGAGAATGGAAAAGGTGGCGAGCTTTCCTTGCTTTCTTCTCTTGACAATCTTGGCGAGCATGGCCGCCCCGGCGGAGCTGGTCGAGCGCTGGGGGTTCGAGGAGGGAAGGGGAGGAAGAACGGTCGGCGCCCTGGGCGGGGAGGCTTTGGCCCACCTCACCGCCTGGTGCGATGGTGTCAAGGGGAGTGCGCTCTGGTTCTTCGGATACTCCTGGGTCAAATGCGGGAGGTCGCCAAAGTTCGACCTTCGGGAGGCGCTCACCATCGAAGCCTGGGTGTGGCTAAGCCTTCCGCCGAAGGGGGGCTACGCCACGGTGGTTCGCAAGGAGGGGGCATACGCCCTCAGGTTCGAGGGCAAGAGACCGGGATTCGTCCTCTGGTTCGGCGGAAAGCCTGTAAGGCTGGAAGCCGAAAGGGGGCTTGCCCCGAGGCACCACCTCGCCGCCGTCTTCGACGGGAGGTGGGCAAAGCTCTTCGTCGATGGAAAGGAGGCCGCAGCGATGGGGTTTTCTGAGAAGATAAGGGTGGATACCAGCGAGGAACCTCTTCACATCGGAGGAGTGGGATGGGAGATGGGGTTCGTGGGGGCGATTGACGAGGTCAAGGTTTACGGACGAGACCTCTCCCCCGAGGAGGTTCGGGCCTCTTACCTGCGGGGGCTCGAAGCGCTTGAGGGAAAACCGCCGCTCAGGCCCCCCTCGGGGAAAGGGGCCATGGGACCGCTGGCCAAGGTCTTCCTGAGGAGGCCGCCCGAGAGACCAAAGGAGGTGGTTCCCGGCTTCATCTGGATCGAGACGGAGGAGTTCGAGGACTACGGCGGCTGGGTGCTGGACACCCAGTTCGTTCACCTTATGGGGTCGCCCTATCTCATAGCCGCCGGCGCGGGGAGGCCGGTCGAGGACGCAACGACCAGGATTCGCATCCCAAAGGCCGGAAGGTGGAGGCTTTGGGTGCGGTGCAGGAACTGGCTCAAGGACTACTCGCCGGGGAGGTTTAGAGTCATAGTGGGCGGGAGGCCGTCGAAAGTTCTGGGGGCAGCCCCGGTCGAGAGGTGGACGTGGGAGTTGGCGGGTGAGTTCGACCTCCCCGAGGGCGAGGTGGAGTTGAAACTTCGGGACCTGACCGGCTACTACGGCAGATGCGATGCCCTGCTTTTGACGCTCGACGAAGGATACAGGTCGCCCGAGGGGCTGGACGAGCTGGAGAGGGAGCGGGCGAGGCTCACGGGGAGGTCGCTTGAACCCAAGCACATGGGGAAGTTCGACGTCGTCGTGGTGGGCGGGGGGATTGCGGGTTGCGTTGCGGCGATAGCATCGGCGAGGATGGGGGCGAAGACAGCGCTCATTCAGAACCGACCCGTCCTCGGAGGGAACGCGAGCGACGAGCTGGGGGTGAGCGTGGACGGGGCGGCGGGCCATCACCCCTTCGCAAGGGAGACGGGGATCATCGAAGAACTGGGAAAGGAGAAAGCGAGGTGGGGGCTCACCTGGAGCGAGGTTTTGAAGCGGGCGACGGAGAAGGAGCCCAACCTCTCGGTTTTCCTCAACTGGCACGTCTACAACGCTGTGATGAAGGATGAGACTACAATAGGCGCCGTCATGGCGGTGAACACCCTCACCGGCGAGAGGACCGTGTTTGAGGGGAAGGTCTTCGTGGACTCCACGGGCGACGGATGGGTGGGCTACTATGCAGGGGCAGAGTATCGTGTAGGCAGGGAGTCGAAAGACGAATTCGATGAGAGCCTCGCCCCCGAAAATCCGGACAAGATCACCATGAGCGGCTGCATCATGGGAGGGTCGGGGATTTTGGGCTTCCTCGCCGTGGACACGGGAAGGCCCGTCGAGTTTAAGGCCCCGCCCTGGGCGCCGAAACTGCCGCCCCCCGAAAGGTTCGGCAGAAGGATTGGACAGATCCACACCGGAAATTGGTGGCTCGAACACCCCGGGGAGATAGACGACCTCTGGGACGCCGAAAAAGCCCGGGACAAACTCATCCGCATCTCTTTCGCTTACTGGGATTTCCTCAAGAACCGCTGGCACGAGAGGGAGAAGGTCAAGACCTACGAACTCGTCTGGGTGCCCATCGGGCTGGCCAAGAGGGAGACGAGGAGACTCGTGGGGGACTACATCCTGACGCAAAACGACGTCCAAGCGGGCAGGATCTTCCCCGACGCCGTCGCTTACGGCGGCTGGCCTATTGACGTGCACCATCCCAAGGGCATCTTCTCCGACGGCGAGGGACCCTTCCATTGCAACGTCCCCGTCCCCATCTACACGATTCCCTTCCGCTGCCTTTATTCGAGGAACATCCGAAACCTCCTCGTCGCCTGCCGGGCCATAAGCGTCACTCACATAGCGCTGGGGACGGTGAGGGTTCAGGCCACCCTGGCCACGGTGGGACAGGCCGCGGGGACCGCCGCTGCCATGTGCGCCAAATACGACATAACCCCCAGGGAGCTTTTGGAAACTCGCATCCGGGAACTTCAGCGGATTCTCATCAGGGAGGGCGCATGGATCCCCGGCTTCAGGAACGAGGATCCCGAGGATCTCGCTCTCAAGGCAGAAGCGGTGGCCTCCAGCACCTGGGAGGTGGTGAGGTGGGGGAGGGAGGAGGTCAAGCCCGCAGCCGACCTTCATCAGTTGAACGTGCGAAGGGCGATGATGCTACCCGTCGGAAGGACGAACTTCCTCAAGGTCGTCTACCTCCTCCTCCGCTCCGAGCGGGAGGAGGACGTCAGGGTGAGGGTCGGCCTGAGGGCGGCGAAGGAGCCGGGCGACTTCTCGTCGAGGGAGGACCTTGCGGTTGCGGAGGCCGAGGTCCCGCCGGAGAGGGAGTCGTGGGTGAGGTTCGAGGTGAACTGTCAAGTTGATTCTCCGTATTTCTGGGTCTGGCTCTCGAAAGCCGAGGGGATAAGTTGGAGACTCATGAGAGCTGCTCCTAGGGGCTCGCACAGGGCTTACGAGGAGGAGCCCGAAAGGTGGCGACGCATGAGGGGCTTTTATTCCGTTTACACCGAGCCGCCGATCGAGATCGGGACGGGAATAAGGCCCGAGAACGTCATAAACGGCCTCACGAGGCCCCTTGACGAAAAGCCCAACCTGTGGGCCTCGGACCCACAGGAATCCCTCCCACAATGGATAGAACTTCGCTGGAAGGAGCCGGTCGAAATAGGTGCTGTCTACTTGACGTTTGACACGAACTTGGACGAGAGGGGCTGGAGGACAGCCCTCGTCCCCGAATGTGTAAGGGACTACGAGCTCCTCTACCACGGCTGCCGGAGGTGGGTTAGCATCGTCAAGGTCGAGGGCAACTACCAGCGCCGCAGGGTTCACAGGTTCGAGCCCATAAGGACTCGAAGGCTCAGGCTGGTCGTCCACGCCACTAACGGCGACAGATCGGCGAGGGTTTTCGAGATAAGGGCCTACGGGCCGTCAAGGGGACCCGTATCCCGGGAGTGAAGAGGGGCCCATGAGGGTGGGAAGGATCAAGATGGTTCTCATAGTTGGATTCTCAAGAGCTTGGGAAATGTCAGAATCTAAAAGGGGGTGTTGGCAATGAAAAAAATGCGGTATCTTATAGCCCTCTCTTTCTTGATTGTGTGGGGACTGTCGTTTGGTCGTGAGGTGGCTTGGGAATCCCTGATCGGATACTGGCCCTTCGACGAGGGAGGAGGGGATACGGTTAAGGACGCCTCGGGGAACGGGAACGACGGCAAGATAGTTAAATCGGGGGAATATCCGAAATGGGTTCAAGGCAAGTTCGGCACAGCCCTGGATTTCGGGGGGAACGGAAGTTACGTGGCCGTCCCGGATAGCGATTCGCTAGATCTGACAAAATCCGTCACCTATATGGCCTGGTTCAAACTTAACGAACCGATCCAGGGGAAGAGGAGGATGATGTCCAAAAATGACTCGATCTTCTTCCTATACGATTTCGGCGACCCCAATTCGCTGGATTTCCTGGTCAAACCGAACAACGATTTCGTGGAGTCGAAGACCGTGGAATGGAAGATAGGGGAGTGGTATCACGCGGCGGGAACATACGATGGGGACGCTCTGAGGATCTACATAAACGGCAAGCTGGAGGGGGAGAAGAAAGGTGTGCCCGAGATAGCTCCTTCCGACCTGGAGCTCTGGATAGGGGCCGATGACTGGCAGCTGCCCACCACCAGCTTCCCCGGGGTCATAGATGAGGTGCGTATCTACGATAGGGCGTTGTCCGAAGAGGAGATAAATCAGGCGATGGAAGGCCCGACGGCCGTTCATCCGGTGGATAAACTTCCGGTCATATGGGCGGATTTGAGGAGGTGACGAGGGGGGGTGATATGCTATTCTTATAGAAAATATGAGCGAAATGAAAAGGGGTTCGCAGTCAACTGCGTAGCTCCTGCTCAACATAAGGGGGTGTCTTCTATGAGAGAAATGGTTGCTTTGGTCATCTTTGCGATGTCGTTAGCATTTCCGATGTGGAGCATGGCGGCGGGCAGCGAAGGGTTGGTGCTATATCTCCCCTTCGACGAGGAGGGCGATCCCGTTGACAAATCGCCCGATCCAA
>CAZHVH010000278.1:2484-4928 GCA_964535855.1 uncultured bacterium | reverse complement strand
CAGTACTCCCCCAGAACGACGCCTATGAAGAAGGGTAGGGCCCTCCTGTATGCGCTGATGCCGCCGTATTTGAGGACGATCCATTTCAGCACTGAACTTATGAGCAGGCAGGACCAGATGTAGTCCACGCCGAAGTTCATCGAAAGGGCGTAACCAGCAGGATGAAACGGCCACCAGAGAAACCTCGTGCGCATGAACATCAGGAAGAAGGTGAAGGCCATCCCCACTCCCATGAACGAGACGGCGGGAACATCCGTGCCGCGGGAGTAGGTGAGCCAGTTTTCAAGCCTTCTGAACACCCCGGAATCATGTCCTATCGGTATCAGATCCAGGCCCACTCTGAAGGAGATATGTAGCAGGGCCCAAAAGGCGGAAAGGCTCCCCAGAGCTATCGCTAGGACCATCGCCAGGGGCAGCCTTTTCGGATTCATCCCCGTTACCTCGGCCATCTTGAAGCTCTCAAGCTGATGGGGCATCAGATGTCCTCTGTATCCTCTGCCTGAGAAGAACCAGAAGAGCGGGAATATGCTTAAATTATTCGCCCCTATCCTCCTTGTGCCAAGGACGTCCACCAACATGTTGGCGGCGTTCATGTTGACCAGCTCATGTGTAGGAGGCCCCAGCTCGGCGCGCATCCTGGTTATAGCCGTCGAAAGCATGAAGAAGATGAGGAAATAGGGGAATATGATCCAAAGCGACATCCCCGCCCTCAGGCAGAAGAAGGTCA
Organism: uncultured bacterium; assembly: GCA_964535855.1. GTDB lineage: Bacteria > Poribacteria > WGA-4E > B28-G17 > B28-G17 > JAGGXZ01. The sequence goes on along the minus strand of CAZHVH010000278.1, from coordinate 4,201 downwards.
GAAAGCCCGCCCCTCCCAGCAATCCCAGAGCGGCAAACCTGTAGCTGAAGGGCTCGCCTGAATCATCCACATCGGGCGAGCCGAGGAATATCCTCCTGGCCACCCCCGTAAGATGTCTTCTGGCAAGCCATATGGCGACGAAAAAGAGACCTATCCACGCGCCGGTGGACTGCTGATTGAGATATGGGAAGCCGGGGAAGGCTCTCAGCCCCATCGCCGCTCCCAGAACCTGCTGAAACTTTCTGAAAAGATAGAAAAACCAGACGGAGAAGGCTAGATCGAGCGGCAGAAAGAATCCCAGCCCTATGGCGAATGGGTAGAGAGGTAGGGGCAGAGAGCCGATGGCGTTCCACGGCCTCGTGGTGAAATACCGACCCAGGTTGTGGTCGCGATACGTCACAGGTATGCCAGGGATGACGGGGAAGAGGAAGTGGAAGCCGTTGATCAGATCCATCCCCGCCCCCAGGGCGAAGCCGATCCACAGCAACCTGTTCTTGAAGAAATCAGCTCTGCCGCCTTCGTTCGTAATGGCGAGCGGTATCTGGATTATCGGGTAGCTTAGCTTCTCGTTATGCGTCCACTGCCTCCTCAGCAACACGTTTATGCATATCATCATGAATCCCAAAACGGAGAAGAAGATCGTCCACCAGATGATGGGTGGGAGAAACGCATCGATATGCCCTCTGGTGTAAAAGGTCGATTCGCCCAGGTAAAACGGCCTGAGCACCTCCTTATCCTGGACGGTCAGCCAGGGAGGTAAGTATCTGTGGAAGAGGGTTGCCCATTCGTTTTCAGGTGTGGCGAACCAAAAGGCCCAGCCCATAACGGGGAGGAGTATCTGATATGAATCCCGACTGGCCACCCCCCCGGCCAACGTCAGCATGGCGTAGACTGTGATCAGTTCCGCCTGGCTTAAAACCGCTCTGGGGGAGATACGCCTCAGGATGAAGTTTAAACCCACCAGGAAGAGCAGATTTAAAACCACGTGCCACATGAGCGATAGGCAGGTGGAATGGCCGGAGTTCCACACCCCCTCGACCCACATGATCCAATATGCGTTGGGAGGTATGAGCAGAACGCCGAGCAGAACGGCCCTGAGGGTGACCCTGTTTCGATCCTCAAATCGGACTTTCTTCCCCCTCGGTCTCACTTTTCCCTCTCTGGTCTCCGGAGCGGCATTATCAGGTTCTGCGCCCTGAGTTTCTCACAGCCTCCACTTCATCGTAATCCCCGAAATCCGGAGAGTCATCCACTTCCAGCTCTTGAGCTACTTGAGATTAAGCCAGCTGATAATTTGCATTTACCCTTAGGTTCTCGATATGTCACAGGGAAAAGCGATCTAAAGCGAAACGGGAATCTGTTCGAGGGAGCGAACATGGGCGATCTCACGGCGACCAATGGGACGAACCTGCGAGACGTGTAGTGAGATAACAGCGATGGTTTCCCCATCCATCGTCATAAACTCTACTTCATAGCCGGTGCCGCCACGATGGACCAGAACAACTGTGCCGACATCGCCGGCCATCAGTCCATACTCTGGCAAATCTGTTGTCAAAACCACGGTATCCAGCTCTCGAATCATAAGTTTTCCTCCTACAAGGTTTTTGCGTTATCCTCATTTGAGAGGGTAAGCAGTCACTAAGCGTGGAATCGTTTCATTATGTTCTATAAACCACACAACCCGCACGTTCACCGACCTTCCACTAGGAGTAGAAAG
>CAZHVH010000278.1:0-2384 GCA_964535855.1 uncultured bacterium | reverse complement strand
GAAAGCAGATAACCGGTTACTTTCCCTTTTGGAATCCGAGCTTCCCCATGGTTTGGTAATTTCATTGCTTACCCTCATTAATCTGGCCTCCACCATCGCTCAATACACCGCCAACTGCTTCTCTCTTGGAGTTCAATCTCTATACATTTACCAATGAGTATGAGAGAAAACACGAGGATCAATACGATCCTCATGGTATAAACGACATATCCAGAACGCCCTTATTTTACCACCTCAGGTGAGCTTTTTCAAGCCAGTTTCCCTTTGCCCTATAGCTTGACTTTCAGGTCGGCGGGGCTTATAATTGCCGTGTAAACTTAATCTATATCTATATCAGGGTGAAAGAGATGGAGCGTGACTACAATCTGGTTGATCTCTACATGAACGCCTTTCCGAACTCCAGGGATCTCTACCGACGAGCATTGAAGATCTTCCCAAGCGGTGTGACGCATGACTCAAGATTCCTCAAACCCTATCCCATATATGTGACCCACGCCGCCGGATCGAAAAAATGGGATGAGGACGGCAATGAATATATAGACTATTGGGCCGGACACGGAGCACTGCTTTTGGGACACTGCCATCCAGCTATGGTTCAGGCGGCCTCCGATCAGCTTCGCAAGGGCACGCATCTCGGCGCTTGCCATAGGCTCGAGATAGAATGGGGCGAGCTGGTGATGCAGCTTATCCCCTCAGCCGAAAGGGTGAGGTTCACCTCCTCCGGAACCGAGGCGACCATGATGACGTTGAGATTGGCGAGAACGTATACCGGCAAAAACAAGGTGATCAAATTCGCCGGTCATTTCCACGGCTGGAATGATCCGTTGATCATCGGGGCCAATCCTCCATATGAGGCTCCACCTCCGGGGATACCGAAGGGATTTCTGGAGAACACGATCATATGCCCGCCCAACGATATCGAAGCCGTCGAAAGGGTGCTTTCGGAGGATAGGGATGTGGCCTGTGTCATCCTCGAACCGACGGGAGCTTCCTTTGGCGTGATACCGACGGGCGGGGATTTCCTCAAGGCGCTGCGCGATCTAACGCGGAGACACGGCGTCCTGCTGATATTCGATGAGGTGATCACAGGGTTCAGGATCTCACCCGGCGGCGCACAGGAGTATTACAACGTACTTCCGGATCTGACCGCGCTGGCGAAAATACTGGGGGGTGGATTGCCCGGCGGCGCCGTGTGCGGAAGAAGGGAGATCATGGAGCTATTGGAGATAAAGGACGATGAAGAGTGGAAGCTCAAAAGGAAGATGTATCATCCCGGCACCTATAACGCCAATCCCCTCTCCGCCTCTGCAGGCATCGCCACCTTGAAGATCGTCAAGACGGGAGAGCCGTGTCAGAGGGCGAACGAGCTGGCGGCAAAACTCAGAAAGGGGATGAACGAAGTGATAGACTCACACGGGCTCAGAAATTGGTGTGTCTACGGGGAGTTCTCCGGTTTCAAGTACCTGCTGAACCATGACTGCGATCTACGTGGCAGATGCGATTACGGAGCGTGTAAGCTGGATTACCGTAAGCTTAAAGGTGCCAATCCCCCTGAGCTGAGCCATGCCCTGAGATGCGCCATGCTGCTCAACGGCGTCGATGCCCCCGCCGTCGGCGGGATGACCACGGCGGCCCATACCGAGGAGGATATCGAGAAAACCTGTGAAGCCTTCGATAAAGCGATCCGGATGCTTAAAAGGAGTGGTTTGATCTGATGGTAAATCTATCCAAGAAATTGAGAGAATATGGAGGTGAATGAGATGGAACTTATGGAAGTGATCAAGAAGAGGAGAAGCATCAGGAAGTATAAACCGGACCCTGTTCCGGAGGAGGACATAAAATACGTGCTCGAGGCGGCGAGACTCGCTCCATCGTGGGCCAACACACAGTGTTGGCATTTCATCGTCGTCACCGACGAGGAGCTTAAGAGGAAGGTCGCTGAGGCAGGGAACGAATGGATAGCCCGTGCCCCCGTCATAATAGTCGCATGTGCCGATCCGTCCAAGCCAGGAACTAAGGGAGATCAGTCCTATTATCTCGTGGATATAGGGATAGCGATGGAACATCTGGTCCTGGCGGCGACCGAGAGAGGATTAGGAACCTGCTGGATAGGATGGTTCGACGAGGAGAAGGTGAAGAAAGCCCTCAACGTGCCGGATAACATCCGCGTCGTGGCGAGCACACCTCTGGGATACCCCGATGAGTCACCTCCTCCCCGTCCGAGGAAGAGCCTCGAGGAGATAGTCAGCTATAACGGATATTGAAAGGGCGCAAGGCCTTGCGCACTCAAGATGAACCATCCCGGTAACAGGGAGGAGAATCGCAGATTTGTAGGGGCTAGGCATTCAAAGAAGAATGCCTAGCTCCTACAGTTTGATCCACCG
>CAZHVH010000277.1:0-4929 GCA_964535855.1 uncultured bacterium | reverse complement strand
TTGAGCCTTCGTAGCTTTTCTGTCTACTCCGAGTATCTCATAGTGGTCGATCATAATCTGCACCTGAACACAAGCAGGGTAATCTAAATTATATTGGGAAAATTCCTGCTTGTCAAACGATCGAGATGTCCGGCACTTTACGGTGTTTGACAATCATACCCGGTTATGCTAAAATTCAGCAATTAAAAGCTCTGGAGGTCGGTCTTAATGAGCTCAAATTTCGCCGGCACCAAGTTTGAAAAGGAAGGCCTCTCCTTCGATGACGTTTTGTTGGTGCCCGCTGAATCGGACGTTCTCCCAAGCGAGGTGGACACCTCCACCCGACTCACCAGAAACATAAGACTGAATATCCCCATCTGCAGTGCGGCGATGGACACCGTCACTGAATCGAGGCTAGCCATAGCTCTGGCACGCGAGGGAGGGATAGGGATCATCCATCGCAACTGCACCATAGAGGAGCAGGTGAGCGAGGTGGACAAGGTCAAACGCTCCGAAAGCGGAATGATAGTCAAGCCGATCACACTTCCACCAAACGCGACCGTCGCCGAGGCACTGGAGCTGATGAGCAAATACAGGATATCCGGTGTGCCGATCACAGAGGATGGAGGGGTAAACGGGAAATTACTGGGGATAATCACAAACAGGGACGTCCGCTTCCTGGAGAGAACTGATCAGCCGGTCTCGGAGGTCATGACCAAGGAAAACCTCATAACCGCTAGAGAGGGCGTCACACTTGAGGAGGCCAAAAGGATCCTACATCTCAACCGTATAGAGAAGCTGCCGGTGGTGGATGAGGGGTTTCGCCTCAAGGGGCTGATCACGATAAAGGACATAGACAAGTTGATGAAATATCCCAACGCGTGCAAGGATGAGAAGGGGAGGCTCAGGGTTGGAGCGGCTATAGGCGCTTCGGCGAATTTGGAGGAGGTGGCAGCTTTAGTTGAGGCGGGAGTGGATGTGCTCGTTATAGACACCGCCCATGGCCATTCCAAACGGGTCATCAGAGCCACCGAGAAGATCAAGGCCGCCTATGAAAATGTCGATCTGATCGTGGGAAACGTCGCTACTGCCGAGGCAACAAGGGCGCTGATAGAGGCGGGAGCCGATGCCGTTAAAGTAGGGGTCGGCCCCGGATCGGTCTGCACCACCAGGGTGGTGGCCGGCGTGGGTGTCCCTCAGATAACGGCGATCAGCGAGTGTGCCGAGGAGGCCGATAAGTACGATATCCCCGTCATCGCCGACGGTGGGATCAGATACTCCGGAGATATAGTTAAGGCGATAGCGGCCGGTGCCAGCTCCGTCATGATCGGGAGTCTCTTCGCGGGAACCGAGGAGGCGCCCGGCGAAGAGGTGATCTATCAAGGCAGGAGATTTAAGGTCTACAGGGGCATGGGATCGCTCGCCGCTATGAAGGAGAGAGGTGGCAGGGAAAGGTACCTGCAGGGCGGCGTGGATACCTCCAAGCTTGTGCCCGAAGGGATAGAGGGCAGAGTCCCATACAAGGGGAAGTTAAGCGATTTCGTCTATCAACTCGTCGGCGGCCTGAGGGCCGGAATGGGATACTGTGGCGCAAATAACATCGAAGAGCTCAGGACGAAAACCAAGTTCATAAGGATCACCTGGGGTGGACTGCGGGAAAGCCATCCCCATGATATCGTCATAACCGAGGAGGCACCGAATTACAGTCCAAGCTGGTTTTTCTCGCCCTGAGCTGAAAAAACTAGAATCGGGGTTTGACGTGAGAAGGATGAATCCGAAAAACATAGATCTGGGAAGACATGCCCCGGGGGTGGTAAACGTAGTGGTGGTGACCCCGAAGGGCAGCAGGAAGGGATACAGGTATGACTCCAAAAAGCGAAGGTTCGTCGTGGATTGCACCTTCGGAGTGCCCGTCCCGACCGATTACGGATGGCTGCCTCAAACTATCGGTGAGGACAACAACCCACTGGAGACGATGGTGATCACCAGATACACCGCTCGACCGGGTTATATCTATCAGGCCAGACCGATAGGAACCCTCAAACAGAAAAACGGCGAACATAAGGTCATATGCGTTATGCTGGGCGATGACCGTCTCGCTAGGGTCCAGGACATCTCCGACCTGGACAACAAGACGATCAAGAGGATCGTTTCCTTCTTTGAACCCTTCTTTGAGTTCGACGGATGGATGGACAGGGAGGAAACCTATAAGCTGATCGAGGAATCACACCGAAGATACCTCGATTCGAAAACGAGGAGCAAGGGAGATGCCGCTGGAAACGATAAGGTGGAACCGTCGGAAGAGCCGGATCGAGCTGATAGATCAGACCCTGCTTCCGAATGAGCTGAGATATATATCCTGTAAGAGCGTGGATGAGATCTGGGAGGCGATCAAAAGTCTGAGGGTTCGAGGGGCTCCCGCTATCGGCATCGCAGGGGCGTTGGGGGTCGTCTTAGGCATATGGAACTGTCAAGCCGAAAGCTATGAGGAGTTCAAATCACAGCTCGATTCCGTTGCCGATTATCTCGCCACCTCCCGTCCCACAGCCGTTAACCTCTTCTGGGCGCTCGATAGGATGAGGGTCACGGCCGAAAAGCACAAGAGTAGGCCGATATCTGAGCTCAAGGAAATACTGCTCGACGAGGCCTATAAGATCATCGAGGAGGATAAGCAGATTTGCCGGGCCATAGGCCGTAATGGCGCCGAGCTGCTGCCGGATGAATGCACCGTCCTGACGCACTGTAACGCCGGCGCTTTGGCTACGGCGGATTACGGCACGGCACTTGGAGTGATATATGCCGCTGCGGAGATGGGTAAAAACGTAAAGGTCTTCGCCGATGAGACAAGACCTCTTCTGCAGGGAGCCCGGCTGACAACCTGGGAGCTCATGCAAAACGGCATTGACGTCACCCTGATCTGCGATGATATGGCAGCGACCGTGATGAAAGGAGGCATGGTCGACTGCGTGATCGTCGGAGCGGACAGGATCGCCGCAAACGGCGACACCGCAAACAAGATCGGAACCTATAACCTGGCGATATTGGCTAAAGAACATGGATTGCCCTTCTACGTCGCCGCTCCTGTCTCCACCTTCGACCTTTCGCTGGAAAACGGCGATCTGATACCGATCGAACAGAGAAAACCGGAGGAGGTCAAGCAGCCCTTCGGATTGAAGATCGCCCCGGAGGAGGTCAAGGTCTACAACCCGGCCTTCGACGTCACACCGGCCCGATATATCACAGCTATAATAACGGAAAAGGGAGTCATCCGTCAGCCCCTTGCGGAGAACATCCGAAAGATGCTGATGTAAACCGGATGATCCCCAGCATCGTAATCTCCGTTGGAATCCAGATCCAACGGAGGTTTACGCCATGAGACGGTATCTGCTTTCAGCCCTCATGATCGCCCTGATGGGCTGGATCGCCTGGGAGAGCGCCCCATCCCAAACCCCCTCCGATGTGATCGAGAGATGTTCCCCCGCGGTCGTTAAAATTGAGGCCAAAATCAGCATAAAAGAGGGGAAATTGCCTGATTACTTCAAGGAACCCTTCGAGGAGTTCTTCAAGAAGGAGCCCGGCGAGATCTTTCGTTTCCAGATCCCATCCCCTAAACCTCACGGCAAAGAGGTGATCTCCAAGTCCATATCCCAGGGTTCCGGCTTCCTGATCGACGATGAGGGGCATATAGTCACGGACTACAACCTGATCGAAAGGGCGGAGGATATCAAGGTGACGCTGTCAAACGGCAGGGAGGTTAAGGCCGAGGTGGTCGGATCGGACGATGTCTCAGGCGTTGCCGTGTTGAAGGTCGATCCCGATGAGCTCGGCGATATCGAGCCTCTTCAGCTCGCCGAAACCGAATCCCTCAAGCCCGGACAAACCGTGATCGCCCTCGGACACCCTAAGGGGATGGACCTATCGGCCAGCATGGGGATCATAAGCGGGCTGGACAGAAACGTGGGGAAACTTCCTCCAGGTCTGATCCAAACCGATGCCCTGATCCGACAGGGGATGACCGGCGGTCCCCTCCTGAACATGGAGGGGAAGGTTGTGGGCATGAATATAGCGGCCGAGGTTAAGATACCTGAGGGACTTGGCTTCGGATTCGCCGTGCCCGCCGATACGATCAAAAGGGTCTCCGAATCGCTCATCCGATCCGGATCGGTCAGAAGGGGATACCTCGGCGTCTATATCTCCTCCATAGATGCCGATCTAGCTAAGAAGCTGAAGCTCGAAAGCAGGGAAGGCGTGCTGATAACGGAGGTCATATCCGGCTCTCCCGCCGAAAATGCCGGATTTAAAAACGGCGACGTGGTCGTCGAGGTGAACGGCGTAAAGGTTAAAGGACCCCCTCAATTCCAGAGGCTGATCTTCAACACCGAGCCCGGGACTGAGCTCAACATGAAGGTAATACGAGACGGGAAGGAGATCGAGCTGAAGGTCAAGATAGGGGAAAGAGCCGGCGAGGGAAAATCCCCTGGCTTATTCGCCTGGCGGGGTATCTCGCTGCAGGAGATGACGGATGAACTGGCAAAGAGGTTCGGATATGAAGGCGAGGAGGGCGTGCTTGTGGCGAACGTCAAACCCGGATCTCCCGGATATGAGGCCGGCATCCAACCTGGCGATTTGATAACGGACGTCGAGAGGGAACCCGTCAGGTCGATCGACCAGTTCAAGGAGAGGGTCAAAGGGTTGGAGGGTGACGTGTTGTTACATCTCAGGCGCGGCAAAGGGGCGCTTTTCGTAGTGGTGAAGCCCGAAGAGAAGCAATAGGGCCGAGATGGGGTGATAGAGGGAAATTCCTCCCTTATCACCCCATTCCCCTTTTCCCCTCACTCATCGAAAACGTCGAAAAGCCTTGTCTAAAGTTAACATGTGCTTGACAATCCAGGGTCGTTTTGCTATACTTATGCACTTGACGATGCCCTTATCTGGGTTTATGGCTTTCGC
>CAZHVH010000276.1:0-4945 GCA_964535855.1 uncultured bacterium | reverse complement strand
GGCTGGCCGGATCGAGTCCCATGGCCATGGCCAGCTCGGCCCTGGCTATCTCGAGGCTGTTTTTATCCTGGACGAGCTGCAGCTCATCGTTAGCCTCCCTGACCTCCGCCGCCAGCACGTCGGCCTCTATCTTTTTCCCCGCCTCCATGAACGCCCTCACCCTCTCCGTGTTCTGCCGAGCGATTCTCAATATCTCCTCATCGACCTCCACGAGCCTCTGCGCCTTGAGGAGGTTATAATACGCCCGCGTCACATCGTAGATGATCTGCTGGATTTGACTTTCCCTCCTCTGTTGAGTGGCCTTCAGATCCTCTCTCCTCTGAGCCACCTCCGCTTCCCTATGGCCATGATCCCATATCGTGTATGAAGCTGAAAGCCCAAGATCGTAGTTCTCCTTTTCAAAGCCGAACTCGATCCTGTCCGAGAAGAGATAGGTCCCGTCGAGGTAGACCTGAGGGAAATATCCGGATCTGGCATCGTTGAGTGAGAGTTCAGAGGTGATAACGCTGAGCCGGGATAGAATGGCGTCGGGCGATCTCTCCAGGGCGATATCGATGCATTCTCGGAGGGTAAAAGGCTTGGAGAGATCAACCTTACTCATACTATCCAACTTCTCAAACAGCGTTTTCAGTTTATCCTCTGAGGGGATTTTCGGAAACATCGGTAGCTGGGAGAAACTCGGGAGAACCCCACCGAACCAAAGGATCAACATCGAAATGCCTAGCGGAAGCCACCATCTTCTTAATCTCCGCATGATCAACCTCACTTTAAGGTTTTTTCCCATCATTCATACCTCAGGGCTTCAATTGGATTGAGCCTTGCAGCCTTTCTGGCCGGATATATTCCGAAGAAGATGCCCACGGTGGCGGAGAAGAAGAATGCGAGGGAGATGGAATCCCATGAGACCACCGTTCTCCAGCCGGCCAGGTGGGAGATAAGCTTTGAACCTCCTATGCCGAATGCGATCCCGATACCTCCACCTATCAGGCTTAAGACCAGCGATTCCATGAGGAACTGAATCAGTATATCCCTTCGTTTAGCTCCGACCGATTTGCGAATCCCTATCTCGCGGGTTCGCTCCGTGACCGATACCAGCATGATGTTCATGATCCCTATCCCACCGACTATGAGCGAGATGGCGGCTATACCGCCCAGGAGGTAAGTGAAGCTCTTGCCCGTCTGCTCTATCATCTCAAGGAACTCGGTCTGTCGACGAATACTGAAGTCATCCTCTTTATTTGCCGGCAGCTTGTGTTGTATCCTCAGAACCTTTTCCAATTTTTTCTCGACCTCATCCATATATTTCTGGCTGACCACCTGGACGTTTATGGCGCGGAGGTAATCGGTGCCCAATAAGCGCTTCTGAGCCGTTGTGACCGGGACGATAATCCAGTTATCGGGGCTCCTCCACGGGGGACCTCCCTTCTCCTCCATCACACCCAGGACCTTGAACGGTATGTTGTTGATCCTTATCGTCTTGCCCACGGGCTCCTCATCTCCGAAGATATCCTCCACCACCGTTTTGCCCAGGTCGCAGACCCTGCGCATATAGAGCACGTCGAGGTCGGAGAAGAAGGAGCCCTTTTCGGGATGGAAGTTCATCACCACCTGATATTCAGGGGTGGTTCCCACGACCGGCGCGTTGGTGTTTTTATCCTTGTATTTTATCTGAGCTCCTCCGGAGAGCTCCGGAACGACCACGGTGATATACGGAACCCTTTTCTCTATCGCCTCGACGTCGTCGGTCTTCAACGTCCTGACGGTGCCTCTGCCGAAAACCCTCGCTCCTCTCCGTTGTGCCCCCGGGGTTACCACCAGCACATTTGTGCCGAGGGATTTTATCCTCTCCGATATGTCCTGCCTGGCACCTCTGCCGATTGAGATCATGGTGATGATGGCGCCGACTCCGATGATTATCCCCAGCATCGTCAGGAGCGAACGCATCTTGTTGGCCATAAGGCTTCTATAGGCGATGCGGAGGTTCTCCTTGATCCTCATTGCCTTTCCTCCTCCTCTATCATCCCATCCCTCAGGTGAATGATCCTACGGGCGTATGATGCTATCTCACGCTCATGAGTTACTAAGACGATGGTTATCCCGTTTTCGTTTAGTCTCCGGAATATACCCATGATCTCCGTCCCCGTTCTGGAGTCCAGGTTTCCCGTGGGCTCATCGGCGAGGATGATGGACGGGTTGTTCACCAGCGCCCGGGCTATAGCCACCCTCTGTCTCTCACCTCCCGATAGCTCAGCCGGCCTGTGTTTCGCCCTATGTGCTAAACCGACCGCCTCCAACACCTCGCGTGCCCTTTCAATCCGCTCCTTTTCGGGCACATCGCTGTAGATCATAGGTAACTCCACGTTGTGGATTACGTTCTCTCTGGGGATCAAGTTGAAGGTCTGAAAGACGAATCCTATCTTCCTGTTTCTGATCTCGGCCAACCGATTGTCGCTCAACCCGCTCACCTCGACGCCCTCCAGCCAGTATCTGCCGCTCGTGGGCACGTCCAGACATCCGATTATGTTCATCAGGGTCGATTTCCCGGAGCCGGAGGGACCCATGATGGCCACGAACTCCCCCGCCTTGACCTCAAGCGATACTCCCCTCAGCGCCGGAACCTCGACCTCTCCCATGAGGTAGATCTTGCGTATATCCTCCATCACGATCATCTCTTTCTACCTCCCCGGCGGCGGGGGCGGCGGGCCCGGCGGTCCTCCCCTACCCTGTCTTCTCTGAGCCTCTCGCTGCATCCGTCCGAAGGTTCCCATCAGCCCTCTACTTCCTCGCATCCAGGGGGGAGCCTGTCCTCCTTCACCGAGCTTCGGGAATCCGCCTATCATAACCACATCACCCTCCGAAAGACCGGATATCACCTCGGTATATTCGTAGTCGGTGACGCCGGTTTCGATCATCCTGGGTCTCACCGGTCTGCCGTTCTCCACAGGTATGACGAGCTTTCGACCTCTGATCTCCTTGATGGCCTCGTTCGGCACGAGAAGCACGTCATGTTTATCCGCCACCATGATCTCAACGGTGGCGTTCATTCCGGGCTTCAGAATCCCGGATGGGTTTTTGATCTCGGTGGTAACCTTGAAGGTGGTCACGTTCTGTAGGGTTTCACCCTGTGGCGCTATCTTGAGCACCACGCCCTCGAAGGTCTTATCGGGATAGGCGTCCACCACGATCGATACCGGCTGGCCGGGTCTCACATATCCTATCTGTGTCTCATCCACGTCAACTTTGACGTAAACCCTTCCCAGATCGGCCATCGTGACCAGGGGAGTTCCCCCACCAGCTATCGCCTGAAGGCTTGAGGAGATGACCTGTCCCTCCTCGACGTATTTCTTAAGTATCGTCCCCGATATCGGTGCGGTGACGAGGGTATCGGCCAATCTGTCCTGGGCCGATTTGAGGGCCACCTCGGTGCGGACGACGCTGGCTTGGGCCTCTTCCACGTCCTTCTCTCTCAGCTTGATCTGTGCCTGATTGGCCTTGACCGATTCCAGATTGGCCTTAGCCTCCTCAAGTTGGGCGATGGCTTGTTCCAAGCTCTTCTGGAGCGAGGCTATGCTGGTTTTGGCCCTCTCCTGAGCGGAGGTAAGGGCCAGCTCAAACTTTTTGACGTTTAACTCGGCCAGCTTTATCTCATCCTCCCTGGAGGGATTCTTCACCATGTTCAACTGTTCAAGGGCCGAGTTATACTGGGCCTGAGTCGTGTCCAGCTTAGATTTTGCCGAATCCAGCTCAGATTTAGGAACGAACTTCCGATCATACAACGCTTTGGTCCTCTCATACTCCGCCCGAGCCAGATCCAGATTGGCTTTCGCCTGTGCCACGTTCGCCTCGGCCCTCTTCACCTCCTCAGGTCGGGGTTCCTGGGTCAGTTTGAGCTGAAGTTTTGCAGATTCCAGGTTGGCTTTTGCCTCCTCGATGGCCCGTGCGTTCGACTCTTTTTCCTGTTTTATCTCCACCCTCAACTGATCGACCCGCGCCTGAGCCGATTTTATCCTCTCCTCGGCCTGTTTAAGCTGTATCTCATACTGCTGCTTTTGAAGTTCGAGGTTGGTCTTCGCCTGTGCAAGGCGCGCCTTTGCGGCGGTCAAATCGGCCTGTGCCTTATCCACATCGGCCTGGACATAGGTTTTCTCTATCTCGGCTATCAGATCCCCCTCTTTCAGCGTATCTCCCTCCTCGACGGGCATCTTTATGATCTTCCCGCTCGCCTTGGATTTGACCTCAACGATGGTCAGAGGCTCTATAGTACCCGTGGCCTCCACCGTGACGGTGATATCGCCCCGCTTGACGACCGCCGTCTGTATCTCGGATGCCTCGCTTTCGGGCCTTGAGAATATCCTTCCCCTGCCGAGGAACGCCCCCACTCCAAGTGCCACTATGACGATTCCGATAACAATCCATTTTCTCATCTTATCACCTGCCGTTTCATGGATGCGTAGAACGTTGAGACGTTAAACGTTCAACGTCTCGGCGGTCGCCTCTGTTGTAACTTCTCCCACTCGATTAACTTCCTCATCTCCTCCTTCGTCAGAGCCTCTTCGAGTTTCTTATCCAGGTCCTTTTTGATCTTAGCCATTCCGTCCATCATAGCATCTAAGTTACCCGCCGATTCTCTCATCAGCTTCTTGCGATCGTCCCATGCCTTTTGGAAGATTGGTCGAATCTTCTCCAGAGTTTTGTTATCCACCTTCACCTCGAAGGCAATAGCCGCCCATGTGTTCTCGATGGCCTGCATCACCCTGAAAGCTCCGGGCCGTCTCGGAGGCTGCGCCTGTGTGAGCTGAAAGGTGGCCCCGACGATGGCGATGGCCGCTATCGCCAGCAGAACGGTTATGATCACCGTTGTAGGCTTCATTTTTATACCTCCTTTCGATTCAGCTTTCAACCCCTTAGACGAAATTGGACGGCGGGATGTTCGGGAAAAGATTCA
>CAZHVH010000275.1:0-4945 GCA_964535855.1 uncultured bacterium | reverse complement strand
TCCGACCAGGTTTGAGCGATCGTCTCCAGCTCGACGTCGGTCGGATTCCTGCCCAGCTTCAGAAAATACTCCTGGATCGCCTTCATCTCGGCGAGGTTCAGCGAGAGCAGCCCCTCCTTGCTTATCCTCATCAGCTTCTCGTCGTCTGCACCCAGGATCGATATCACGTTGACCTTTTCCATATCTCATCTCCCTTTCAGTTCCATACCGCGGGAGTAGAAAGCGCCTCCTGAAGAGCTGGGATATTATACCATAAGAATCACGGCCGGAACAACTTGACATATTCGCCCGGAAGATGATATGCTTTGAGCTGGGTGATGTATGATAATGAAAATGAGCACGATCGTTATCCTTTCAATCCTGATAGCCCTCTCGGCAATAGGCGATATCCCGGCCAAGCTGCAGGTAAGGCTGAGCCAGATCGATCAGCTCTATTATGAGGGCAAATATGATGAGGCGATTGAAGCCTATAGAAAGCTGATCGATGGTAATCCCGATCTGGGAAATAACCCCGCCGTGCTGGTCAAGCTCGGAAGGTGTTATCTGAGGAAGGGCGACCTTAAATCGGCCCACTCCTACCTGATGCTCGCTATCGAGAAGGAGCCCGATGGCTCATATGCCTCCCAGGCCGTCGCCTCTCTGGCTTCACTTTACTCCCAGAGATATCAGTACGATAAGGTGGTCGAGGTATGTCAGAGGATAGCCGATAAATTCCCATCCACCCAGGCGGGAGCCACGGCACTATACTACGTGGGAAACTACCTGTACATCCAGGGCAAGAGGGAGGATGCCCTTAAGGCGTTTGAGAAGTTCCTGAAGGTATATCCCTCCAGCATATATCGCAGCAGCGTGCTTTCGATGCTGGCGGATCTATACGTCGCTCAAGGACGATTCGATAAGGCCGAGACCCTGTTGAGGAACTTTCTGGCGAGGAATCCGCGAAATACCGATCTCGCACGTCATCTCGGGGACGTATATATCCGACAGGGGAGATATGACGAGGCAATCAGAATTCTGGAGACAGGTCAGCAGGTCAATCCGAACGATACCTCGCTGATTGAAAAGCTCGGCGAGGCATATCTGATGAAGGGCGACAGGGAAAAGGCGATCCGGACGTGGATGAAGATACTAAGCGTCGCCTCCTATGACGAATCCTACCGGAGACAGCGTTTGGCCTCCATATTTAAATCGCACGAGATGTACGACATGGCCGTCCAACAATACCTCGCCGCCCTCAAACGACGTCCCACCGATTCATACATCTACTCTCAACTGGCCGATATCTACAGGATACTCGGCGATATCGAAAAGGCGGTGGATACGTACATCAAGGCGATCCTCAACATCGGCGTGGGATATGGGGTGAGGGAGCGAATGATAAAGGAGATGGTACAGATCGTGCCCGAGGGCGAAAGGGAGAAGACTCTGAATAGGGCGATCGAAAGCGTTAGGGAGGCGATCTCAGGTCAACCTCGGAACCCCGGATATCGGCTTGCGCTGATCGAACTGCTGTTTTACAGGAAGGAGTACACGGGCGCGCTGGATGAGCTCAGGAAGCTCGCCAAAATCTACATCGATCAGGGGAGCATGATCAAGAGGTACGCGAAGAGGCTTGAAAGGATGGGAAGGCCCGAAATCGCTCTCCTCTATTACAGGTCGATCGTGGAGCTTTTCCCCCGCGGCCGCTTCACCCTCGAGGCCTCGCTCGCCACGGCGCGGATATATATGAAGATCGGAAGGCCGGACAAAGGCGAGCAGGTTTTAGAGGATATGATCTCGAAGGGCGTGAGATCCCCCCGGATATATGAGCTTCTGGGTGAGATTCAGATGAGGTCCGGGCGTCTCGAGAGGGCGCTCGCCACTTTCAGATCCCTCCAATCCATGACCTCCGAAGCCGGATCTGCACTTGCCAGGATAAAGTCCGCCGAATGCCTCATCCTGCTCGGCAGATACGATGAGGCCAAGGTTGAGCTCGATCGTCTTAAAGGTCAGCCCGGAATCCCACAGAACCTCCTGGGCAAGCTCATGGGGGATTGGTTCTTCTGGCAGGGGATGTTCGATGAGGCGGCAAGGGAATATGAGGCCCTTGCGGAGAAGGACGGTGACGACGAGATCACCAAAGAAGCGCTGGAGAGGTTAAGCCTTATCAAGCTGAACGGCGATCTCTTTTACGAGCCGTTGGCGATGTTCGTCGATGGGATGAGATATGAAAGACAGGGCCAGCCCGTAAAGGCACTTGCCACCTACGGGATGCTGCTCAACCGTTTCCCCTCCAGTCAGATAACGGACGACGCCAGATACAGGATGGCGGTTATCCTGGAGGGGCTGGGAAACGTAGGCGAGGCGAAACACATGCTGGAACAGATAGCATCGACCGATTCACCCCTCGCCCCGCGCGCCCAGATGGATCTCGCGGAGATGGAGGCGGCCAAAAGCCCCCAACGGGCGGTAGAACTCTACTCGAAGCTGGTGGAGAAATTCCCGAGAAGCGGTCTCGCCCCCATCGCCAGGAAGCGAATTCAGGAGCTTACATCTCCCCAGCCCTGATCTTCGAGGAAATCCACAACTCGAAATCTAACCTCCCTGAAATCGTTTATACCCTCATCGCAGAGCACCTTTAAAAACCGCTCACATCTCTCGATCCCCTCCCTGACCTTTTGATCCGTTTCCCCGGATCCCGCTGCCAGCCGTCGGATAAGATCCGAATCGTCCTCCTTCAGAAATCTATCGCCCTTTCGATCCCATCTGAAGAGTAGAGAGTGTCTCCGGGCACCATCGAACGCCTCGTACATCGTCGCCACCCGTCTTCTATATCCCGTGAAATACCCGCCCTCCATATGCATGAAGTAGACGAGATCGAGCTTGCTGAAATCGTCGGGTGAGACGTTGAGCTCTCTCGATATGAGTATCCCCCTCAGCTCATCGAGCGTGTCGGCATGTATGCATGAGGCGAGATATCTGCCGGGCCGGATCATCCTGAAGGCTTCGCCCACATCCTTTCCCCAGAGATACGCATACCAGGGCCCGGAACCTATCTCATGTATCAGCATATACGTCGGCCTATCATCCTTCAGAGATCCGAGCACTGAGGGTGAGCTTACGGTCACGATTCGGCTCCCCGGTGGGATAAAGGTCAACAGGCAGGCTAGGAGGGTGGTCTTGCCGGCATTTCCCGGTTTGGCGGCCGTCAATATGGAAGCGCCCCGTGAGATCACGTAAAGCGAGTAGGCGGCCATCTGAAGAGGCACGGTGTTGGCCTCGATCAGGTCGACTATGCTGAGCGTTTTTCCCCTCTGGCTCAGCCCCGCTATCTCCATCAGGTTTTCCCTTTCGAGCTCCAGCATCATCCCACCCCCTTTGAGAGCCTTGCGATGAGCTTCTCCGCATCCCTGTGTATGGCTTCGATCTCCTCCTCACTTGGCGCTTCCATATAACAGCGCACCAGCGGCTCAGTTCCGGAGGGTCGAAGCCCTATCCACGAACCGTCCTCAAGTATGAACTTGAACCCGTCGGTCCGATCGACCTCCACCACCCTCTTCTCTCCGAGCCGGTCCGGCAGGTTTCCCTTGAGCGATTCGATGAACCTCTCACGGTCTATCTGCACCGGTATTCTCTCCTCGCGGAAGACCAACCTGCCGACCTCACGATAGAGCTCATCCAGCAGCTCGCAGAGTCCTTTTCCCGACGCGGCGACCATCTCGGCGACGAGCATGCAGGTCAGGATGCCGTCCTTATCGGGGATATGTCCCCGGATCGTGAATCCTGCGCTGCCCTCACAGGCGATCGTTATGTCGGGGTTCTCAACCATCCTTCTTCCCAGGTGCTTGAATCCCACAGGGGTCTGATAGACCGGAAGGCCGTATCTCTCCGCTATTCGGTTGAGAAGATGTGTCGTGGCGACGGTTTTGACGATCTCCCCCTTCCACCCGCGGCTGTGGATGAGATATCTCAGGAGAAGGGCGAGGATATAGTTCGGCTCGATGAAGGTGCCGTCACCGTCTATGATTCCGAACCTGTCGGCATCCCCGTCGGTGCATAGCCCTAAGGCAGCGTCCGAGGATCTGACCGCCTCTATCGTCTCGGCGAGGAACCCCTCAGCGGGCTCGGGCGGTTTGCCGCCGAAAAGCGGATTGCGTTCCCGATGCAGCAGAACGACCTCACAGCCCGCCTCCCTCAGAAGCGAATCGAGATATCCGACGGCCGTCCCGTGCATCGGCTCGACGATCACTTTAAGCCTGCCCTCCTTGATCTTTTCCATATCGACCAGCTCTCTGATCCTGTCCAGGTAGAAGGGCCTCGGATCTATATCCTCGATCAGCCCTTCCTCCCTAGCATCATCCGGATCCATCTCATCGGGGATATCTCCAGATCGAACGATCTCATCGGATATCTCCTCTATCCTGGAGGTGATCTCCTCCGGTGCGGGACCTCCCCAGTGAGGTGAGAATTTGAGGCCGTTCCATTCGGGCGGGTTGTGGCTTGCT
This sequence comes from uncultured bacterium, assembly GCA_964535855.1. Lineage (GTDB taxonomy): Bacteria > Poribacteria > WGA-4E > B28-G17 > B28-G17 > JAGGXZ01. Next base: position 461 of record CAZHVH010000275.1, on the reverse strand, counting down.
GTGATGTTGATGGAGCCGGCGGCATTTCGTCTTACCGTCTCGTATCCTATCGCCGGTGTGGGGGTCGGCCTGGATGTATAGAAGGCCCTTATCCCATTCCTCGCCAAAACGGCGGCAGCGGTCAGGGCGAACCTCTCCGATAGAAACCTGGTGTCATATCCGACGATCACTCCTCTATCGGCGATCCCCTTCTCCTTGAGATACTCGGCTATCGCCTGTGAGGCGATCCTCACGTTATCGAAGGTGAAATCCTCCGCTATGACGGCTCTCCATCCGGAGGTGCCGAACTTTATCCTGGCCATCTTCAAACCTCCTAACAGGTGGTCTCCGTCGCCGATAAATCATATAGCGCGGTAATCCATCGAAGATATCCTCTCGACAGGATAGGGGAGCAAGACTCATAAGGAATGAGATTCAGGGATCTCCCTTACCCATTGAGCTGAGGGTATATACAATTATAG
>CAZHVH010000274.1:0-4962 GCA_964535855.1 uncultured bacterium | reverse complement strand
CTATAAGGGCCAGCACCTCACTTTCCGGGTCAAGCTCAACGTTATATCTTTCGGCGTACCAATCTGCCACGGCCTTCCTGAAGGCAGGCATTCCTCTTTCCTCACCGGTGGGATATCTATGGTTGGCCGGATCGCGCGCCTGGACGCAGAGCTCCTCGATGACCGGCTGAGGTGTGGGGTCTACCGGATCGCCGATCGCCAGGCTGATAACATCTATACCCTTTGCCCTTGCCTCTGTGATTTTTTTTCGCAGCTCCATGAAAAGATAAGGAGGTATCCTGTTAAGTCTCTCTGCTATCTGCATGGGTCTCCCCTTGGCCTGAAGGTTTTCTCACTTCAACGATTTATTATATCATGGGTATTGGAAAAAAGGAAGGTTTCGCCCACCGGCTATTTCGTGAGCGAGGGAGCGATTTCAAGGAGGATATCAACTATCTTGCCGTCCCACTGCTTATCCTTTCCATCCTCCATTATCCGCATCACCTTTTCGAGCGGGAAGGCGGGGCGGTACACCCTGTCGGATGTCATGGCGTCAAACGCGTCGGCGACGGCCAGTATCCTCGCCTCCAGAGGTATCTCCTCCCCCTTAAGCCCGTCGGGATATCCGTTCCCGTCCACCCTCTCGTGATGATGCCTGACCCAAGGGACGATCTCCCTAAGAGGTGGGATCTCCTGAAGTATGGAGGCGCCTATGTTCGGATGCTCCTTGATCTTTGAGTAATCCTCCTCTGTGAGCTTCCCTTTCTTGTTCAATATCCAATCCGGCACGCCTATCTTGCCGATATCATGTAACAACCCTGCCACCCTCAGTTTATCTAGTTTCTCCTCGTCAAGTCCCATCCTTCTTCCGAGCAGGACGGAGATCTCAGCGACCCGTTCGGAATGACCGAGCGTGTAGGGATCGCGCGCCTCGACCGCCCTCGCAAGCGATCTGATGGTCGACTCGTTCAGAACGCGAAGCTCATCCATCACGGCGGCGCGCTGAAGAGCTATGGCGATGTCGTATCCCATCATCTGAAGCAACCTTACGTCCACGCGATCGAACTTGTCGTACTCGCTCATCGCGGATACGATCCCGACGATCTCCCCCTGTCCCTTGATGAGCAAGGCGTTGATGAAACCGTTGATCCTCTCGGGGAAGCGATCGGGGGCGGAGGAGGATACGACGGGAAGAGTGGGCAGATCGCTGAGGATGATTCCGCTTTCCCCGCCAAAAAAGGATAAGACCACAGGCTCGATCCTCCTTCTGATCTCGTTATCGATATGAAGTGGCACTTCCTCCTCGGGAACAAGCACGTATATTCCGGCCATCTCCTTAAACTTCGGCTCGGCGGGGAGTATGGTGAGCGAGACCACATCCGCTCCAAGGAGATCGGAGGCCTCCTCCAGGGAATAGCTTATTATCTCATCCGCCCTTTCCCTGCCGGCCAGCTCCTTACCTATCACCTCCAGGCGTTCAAGATCCTTCAGCGTGCGCCGCAACGCCTCACGATCCATGGCATTGGAGATGGCGATCGCCGCCTGATAGGTGAAAAGCTTCATGAACTGGATCGCCTTATGATCGAGCTTCGGCTCGTGTTTATAAGCCAGGGTCAGAAGCCCCACCAGCCTGTTGTTGACCGCCAGAGGCAGGTTTATCTGATACCTCTCCGGCTCAATCGGAGCGGGGAGTTCCGTCTCTGTCCCCATCACTACCTCCCTAACGATCTCCTCCCTTGGCACCAGCTTAATCCTGTCCCCTTCCTTCACGCCTGGGATGTTCTTCCGAAGTTTAACCTCCAACTCCTGTTTTTCCTCATCGAAGATCGCTATGACGAATCCGTCGGGGGAGAAATTATCGGATATGTAGTCGGCGATTCGTTCCAGCAGTTCCTTCAACGAGGCTATACCCGGAAGGGTGTGAAGCAAAACCGACATGTTCAACATAGCTGAAAGCTGAGAGCCGGTTATCCTCATCGCCTTTGCTGGAGTGAGCACCCCCTCCACGGCGGAGAGAAGCTGATTCAGCTCCACAGGTTTGGGGATGTAATCCGAGGCTCCCAGTTTCATAGCCTCCACGGCCTGGTTTATAGATCCGTATCCCGTGATGACGATCACGCCCATGGTTGGGAACCTGTCCTTGATCCGCCTCAGAAGCTCCATACCATCCATCACCGGCATCACCACATCGGTTATCACCAGATCGAACCGCTCACCTCTTTCAAGCAGCTTCCAGGCTTCATCCCCATTTGAACGGGTTTCCACCTTATATCCCTTGCTCTGAAGGGATTTCTCCAGGAAATCCCGCATTTCCTTGTTATCCTCAACAACGAGTATCCTCATATGAACACCTCACTGATTGTAGAACCATCTGTGCAGCACCACTCCCTTTCCCCGCTCGATAGTATAGGGATATGGATGGTTGTCGAATTTTGAGATCCTGGACTTGACTATTCTGAAGGCGTTGGAGCCTATCCCCTGTTGCTGCATCTCGCCCCAATCCGGATAGAAGAGCTCTATCATCACGTCATAAGCGCCCATCATCCTGTTGAATTCCACGGTGGAGAGGATCTGATCCAGCATCAGATCGAAGATAACCGCCCCCGCATTTCTGAGAAGTAGGTTCTTCCTGTGAATCATCTCAACGAATCTATTGGAATCAGGGCCTAAGGCGAGCGGGGTGAGCGAATCGGTCACCACCCTCAGCGGTTGTCCCAGTCTGCCGACCAACTTCATCATATAGAAGACAAACTCCTCAGGGTCCTGAATGTCTCCCAGTTCCTCCTCACCGGAGGGATCGGCAATGATGATCCTGTTCATCTTCTCGTACTCCTCGACGTCAAACCCAAGCTCCTTCATATTCCGTCTGGTGATGGAGGCGGGCACATCTAAAGACAGGATCAAGGCGTACTCCCCGTTTCGCAGTCCCTCCCATGCGAACTGATATGCTAAGACCGATTTACCCAGTCCGTGAAGTCCTTTGACCAGCCACGAGGTACCAAAACCTGGCGGCGGCTCCATCATGCCTTTGACAGGGGAGAAGTGGACCGTCCTATCTATTTCCCCTCCATATTTAGGCAGCATCTCCGGGACAAGTATCTCCAGGCCGTTATCGGTTATGCTCATCCTGTGCCTTCCTGAGAGATGTCTGGCGTTGCGGAGCTTATAGACCTCTATGTATCTGCGTCTCGTTAGCCCTTTAACCTCGGTGCTGAGGACGATCACGCCATCAACGACCGTTTCCTCAACCCCAAACCTTGACAGCTTGGTGCTCTGATCGGCGGGGATATCGGTAACCAGAAATCCAATCGCCCCTGCTTTCCTTATCCCTTCGGTTATCTGAAATACCTTATCTCTACGTGAGACCTCATCCTGCATCCTGTAAAGCAGTATGGAGAGCGAATCTACGATTACCACATCCGGTTTGAACTCCGAAAGCTCCCTCAAAAGCAGTCCGATATGCGCGTCCGCGTTCACCTCGGTCTGGGGTACAGATATAACCTTTATCTCACCCTTCTCCATTTTCCCTCTCAGATCCCATCCGAAACTCTCAGCGAGGTCGATGAGATGTTCCTCCGTCTCCTCGAACGCCATGTAAAGCGTTCTATGATTCCCCTGTTGGGTCACATGATTTGCTATCTGGAGGCACAGGGTGGTTTTGCCCGAGCCGGATATCCCCGATATGATCATGCTCCTGCCCCTCTTCATCGGCCCACCTAATAGCATATCCCACCCGGGTATATCGAGATGGATCACGCCGCTCTTGGGTTTGACGCCTTCCAATCTAACCTTAGCCGGAAAGAAGACGCAGCCCGAACCGGTTATCTCGAACGGGATAGGCTCATCGCATGGAGCAGCGCCTCTCAGCTTCAGCACCCTCAAGTATCTCTTTGAGAGCGTTCCCTCCATCTCCGTGTAGAGGTAGAGTATGCCGTCCGCTATGGCGAACTCGGAGAGTGATCTCGTCTCCTCCTGGCTGTATTCTCCCACCAAAAAGCTCGTCGCGTTCTCCACCGAAAGATAAACGCTCAGCGAATATGTGAACCTGCGGAACTCCTCCTCCGATGAACATAGATCCCTTATCGCCTTGAAGCTGTCTATAACCAATACCTCTGATTCGGTCTCCCTAACGAGCCTAATGATTTCGTCCGCAAGGCCTCCTATACCCTCCTTGCTCACATATCTACCTATATCCTTATACTCTATACTCTTCCCGAACAGATCCTCGTCGAAGAAGTCGAACTTCTGCATGTATCTGATCATCTTGAGGGCTGGCTCGGAGACGGTGGTCAGGTAAAGCGATCTCGCGCCTTTCTTCGCAAGATTGAACATGATCTGTTGCATGAGGATCGTCTTCCCCGAGCCGGGGGGACCTGCGATGATGTTTATCGAAAGCGAGGGTACCCCTCCGCCTAACACCTCGTCCAACCCTTCGATGTCCAGCCTGATAACCTGATCCATCTCACACCTCCCCTTCCGTTAGCTCCTTAAGCCCGTTGATTTCCTGGAGAAGCCTATTTATCAGGATCTTGCCGGTCAATCTGGCCAGAATATGGAACAGGTTGACGATCAACCTTTTAAAACCTTCCTTTAGTAATTGGCGGCCGTGATTTGATTTAATCTCCTCCTTCAATCTTTCGAGACAGACGCCCTCCTCCGTTACCTCGATCGAGCTCATAAAACTGAACTCCCTTGAGGTGATCGAGACGGCTCGATCCATGATGGCTTTTAAGCTCAACGTCCCCAGTATGGGAGCGATTCTGGTCCATATCTCGTCGATGAGGTCCTGATAGATATCGACTATCTCCTTTTTGACTTCGCGGTCAATTCTCTCCTCGATTTCCCTCTCCTTCAGATCATCCATGATTTTAACCCCTTTAAAATTTTATCTTTCATTCTCGGACACCTCCAGTTGGCTTAATGGCTATCGCTCATATTATCACTGAGTGTAGCGGAGATTTTTAAAGCTACCGTCCGCAGTCG
>CAZHVH010000273.1:0-4963 GCA_964535855.1 uncultured bacterium | reverse complement strand
AGGCGAACTGATCGGGGTGGATATCTCCGATGAGATGATCTCGCAGTTTCTGAGAAAATGCGCTGACTTCCCGAACGCCAGGATCGTCAAGGCGAGGATCGACCGTCCTCTGCCATTCAAGGGGGGATTCGACAAGGCCTTCATCTCCTTCACGCTCCATGGATTCCCTCAGGAGGTCAGGGAGGAGATAATAAGAAATGCCTTCGAAATGCTGAGAGATGGTGGAACGCTATTCATACTGGATTACAACGAGTTCAACCTAAGGGAGATGCCCCTTTACCTGAGGATCCCGTTCAAGCTCGTGGAATGCCCCTACGCCTTCGATTTCCTCAGGAGGGATTGGAAGGGGATTCTGGCCGATAACGGGTTCGGCGAGTTTGAGGAGCATATCTTCTTCAAATACGTGAGGCTGCTTAAGGCGAAGAAAAGGAGGGTTGACGGTGGAAAAGATCGGAAAGGCGGTCTGGTCCCATCCGACGAGGGACTTCGCCGAGGGACCTCAGTCCGTCTCAGGGATGGTTAAAAGGTTGAAGGACGCGGGGTTTGATCTGATCATCCCCTGTGTGAAGGACACGGATGGCGCCCTCTCCTACCACAGCCGTATAGGGGATGTACATCCCAGCTTCAAAGATTGGGACCCGCTGGACGTCCTCGCCGAGGAGGCGTCCAAGGCGGGGCTGAAGGTGCATCCCTGGATGTGTGTCTTCCCGGAGGGCGATAGGTCAAGGCTGCTGCGGGAGAACCCCGATCTGGCCGCCAGGGATAGAGAGGGAAAACCGCTGGGATGGGCGTGTCCCAGGAGGGAGGAGGTGCAGAGATATGAGCTCTCCCTCTACGAGGAGATAATGGAGGGATACGACGTGGCGGGCGTTCACCTGGATTACATCCGCCATGCCGGCTCGCAGATGTGTTTCTGTCAGGTCTGCAGGGATGATTTCAGAAAGCTGACGGGCAAGGAGCTGACGGAGCTGACGCCCAAGGACGAGGAATGGGAGAGGTTTCTGGAATGGCGCGCCGAGCCGATCACCCGGTTCGTAAGAAGCATCCGGGAGATAACGAAAAAACGCGGCAAGGAGCTATCGGCGGCCGTCTTCTCGGAGTATCCCTCATGCCTGATAGGCGTCGGCCAGGACTGGGTGAGATGGGCTGAAGAGGGGCTGGTGGATTATCTCTTCCCCATGAATTACACCAACAGCGCCAAGGTGGCCGTATCCAGGACGAAATGCCACATCGCCCTCGTCGGGGAATCGGTTCCGGTCTGGGAGGGTCTCGGCAAATCCAGCTCAGCCTCCTATCTCCCCACGGAGGCGCTGATCGAGCAGATCGAGGGGGTTTTGGAGGCAGGGGCGCAGGGAGTTGTCCTGTTCCATTACGCCGCCGTGGAGGATTCGGATCTCGATCGAATCAAGAAGCTATAGGACCGGCAGGATACATGAGACGAACTATCTCCACGTCGTGGTGACTCGAATGCCCGCGTGACACGGAGAGGTGAGCGAGGATGGTGAAGATAGACAAGGGGAAATGCGATGGATGTGGCGAGTGCATAATGGCCTGCCCGAATCAGGTCCTCTGGTTCGACGAAGGGGGCAAAAGCGTGAAGGTGTTATATCCCTTCAAATGCAAAAACTGCTACAAATGCGTGAAGGCATGTAAGCGGGGAGCTATCTCCCCCACCGATAGCGCTATACGCCATAAAATGAATGTAGGATGAACGAAGGAGTAGAAACAATGGGGAAGGAGATGATCATAACGCTGACGGAGGAGGAGCTCATCAGGCTTCAGTCGATCCTTATGGACAGGGACAGAGATGGGGCGTTGAGGTTCCTGATCGAAGTGATAAAGCCCAAGCTGAGGCAGGGTTCCAGACAACTGGACCTGAAACAGGGTATGGGGATCAGATGACGAGGTGAAACCTTCTCATGAGGGAGGTGGACGTGTGAAAAGGGCGAGGGTCAGCCTGGTCAAAACCGGAGACCGAAGGGAAAACGTGCGTCAGGCCCTCCAGCTCGTAAGGGAGGATGTGGTCGGAAGAATCAAAGAGGAGGTCGTGATAAAGCCCAACTTCTTCGACGGGAGAAACAGGCTGGCGGCAACCCACGTCGACGCCATCCGAGGGGTGCTCGATTTCCTATCGACCCTGCCGAATCGGCCCCGAAAAGTCGTGATATCTGAATTCCCCGACGGGGAGGAATTCGAGGAGGTGCTGGAGAGGTTCGAATATGTCAAGCTGCCCGATGAGTATGATATCCCGATCCATTTCCTCAATCCTGAGTCCGAGGGGGAGTGGGTGGAGACGAAGGTGGTTATGGCGGATGGGGGGCTCGAGAGCGTCAGGATATCGAAGCTGATGGTGGTCTCGGACTGCATGATCTCCGTCGCCGTCGCGAAGACCCACGATGTGTGTTTCGCCACGCTGGGATATAAGAACGTCGCCGTGGGCTCCATATACACGCCCGATAAGGTTAAAATGCACGGCTATCGCTCACATCGAGAGAGGAGGATCCCCGAAGAGGCGGTTTTGCTAAACATAAACCTGATCAGGCTGGCACGTTATATCAAGCCTCACATCGCCGTGATCGATGGGACAGTTGGCCTGCAGGGTGACGGGCCGGGGGGAAAGGATGCCGTCGATTTCGGCATAGCGGTGGCGAGCGCAGATGTCTTCGCAGCCGACGCCGTCATGGCGAAGGCCATGGGATTTGAACCGATGGAGATGGGCTATCTTTACTACGCCAACAGCCTTGGACTCGGCATAGCCGATCTGGAAAGGATCGATATCTTAGGCAGATCGATCGAGGAGGTCACGGTGAAATTTAAACCTCACAGGAGATATAACTTGCAGAGACAATGGAGGACGGATAAAGCTGAGGAGCTTCTCGGACGCGCTTTAGCGACTTCAGGAAAACCCTGAAAAGGGGGGAATTTTGGAGAAGGTTTACCGGCTGCTTGCCCGACAGATCATCGAGGATTACCGGATAGAGAGGGGCATATGCGTCGAGATCGGTTCAGGGGACGGCAAACTGGGATTGGAACTCGCCAGGCTGACGGAGCTTCACATCTACATGGTGGATATCAACTGCGATGCCCTGAGGAGGGCGCTACGCAACGCACATGAAGCGAATCTGTCGGGCCGGATAACCGTCATACCGGCCAGAGCGGAACAGTTGCCCTTTGCGGAAGGCTCGGCCGATCTGGTCGTCAGCCGCGGCTCCATCTTCTTCTGGGAGGATAAGCCGAAGGGGTTGAGGGAGGCATATCGTATCCTGAAGCCCGGCGGCGTGGCCTTCGTCGGCGGAGGGTTGAGCCGCTACGTCTCCGAAGAGGAGAGGAAGGAGTTCGTCAGAGCCAGAATGGCCGCTTTGAAGGACGAGGAGAGCAGGAGGGAATGGATGAGGTTGCGTTCGCCCCAGTATTTCCGGGAGATCCTCCGCCAGGCCGAGATCCAGGATTTCAAATTGATCGCTGACCCCCCTGGGATTTGGGTGGAGATATGGAAAAGATAAGGAACGCCATCGAGGTCTCCCGCTTAACCAAGCGTTTCGGGGACATCCGGGCGGTCGACGGGATAAGCTTTCAGGTGAGGGAGGGCGAGTTTTTCGGATTCCTCGGCCCGAACGGCGCGGGGAAGACCACGACGGTGAGGCTGCTCACGGGCGTCCTGAAACCCGATGACGGTGAGGTCCGCATCATGGGGTTCGACATCTCAAAGGCTCCGCTCGAGGCTAAGATGATGATGGGGATCGTCCCCGAGATGTCCAACCCGTATATCGATCTGTCCGCCTGGGATAACCTGATGCTGATGGGCGAGCTATACGGGGTGCCAAAGAGGAGAAGGAGGCAAAGGGCCATGGAGCTGCTGGAGCTGTTCGAGCTGCAGGATAGAAGGGATCAGAAGACGAAGGGGTTTTCCAAGGGGATGAAACAGCGGCTCATCCTGGCCATGGCCCTGATCCACGAGCCGAAGCTGCTCTTCCTAGATGAGCCGACATCCGGGCTGGACGTGCAGAGCGCGAGGCTGATAAGGGATCTCATCAGGGAGTTGAACCGAAACGGGGTGACGGTCTTCCTTACCACACATAACATCGCCGAGGCCGATCAGATGTGCGACAGGGTCGCCATCATCAATCGGGGCAAAATCGTCGCCATCGACGAGCCGGAAAACCTCAAGTCCGCCTTCAAAAGCTCCCAGTCCGTGGAGATCGCCTTCGACAGGCCGGTTGATGACTCGGAGCTGTTGCGACACATAGAGGGGGTCAGCGAGATCAGAAGGGAGGGGGACAGGCTCAGGCTGTATGCCGATGAGCCCGGCGATGTGGCATCCCGTCTCGTCGAATACGCCAAAGCACATGGATTGAGGGTGTTGAGCCTGAACACGCTGGGACCGAGTTTAGAGGACGTCTTCGTCCATCTCACATATGCCAGGGAGGGACAGGATGCGGAGCGATAGCTGGCGGCTCAGGACGAGGATACGGCTCATCCATGTCCTCGCGATAGCCAGGAAGGACGCTAAGATCTACTATCTCAAGGCGCCCGTCCTGATATACGGCATCCTCCTCCCGATAGCTCTGTTCTTCGCCTTCGTCATAGGCAGAGGCATACCGCCGGAGAGGCTCCTACCGGGACTCGTGGGGATGACGCTCTTCTTCACCTCCTCCTCGGCCACCCCGGTTGTGATCCCCTGGGAGACCCGAATGCGGACGTTGGAGCGGTTGATCTCCACTCCCGCCTCCGTCCCCTCCATAATCTCCGGGGATATCCTCGCCGGATTTACGTATGGTATAACCATCTCACTCATCCCGCTGTCGATCGGCATATTCGCCCTCGGCGCGAAGGTTGTCAACCCGTTCGTTATGGCGGTTGACCTCATCCTGGGAGCCCTCTGTTTTTCCGCCCTGGGGAGCTTGTTATCCTCGCCCCCGACGGATAACCCCTCGAACGTCATGATGCTTTCAAATCTGGTCCG
>CAZHVH010000272.1:0-4972 GCA_964535855.1 uncultured bacterium | reverse complement strand
GAAGCCTTCGGCCATCTGGTGAGAAAATACAGGGGGCCATTGCTGGAGTTCGCCCTGAGAAGGGTGAAGAACCTAGCTGACGCCGAGGATATCGTCCAGGAGGCGTTCCTCAAAGCGTATCGGAACCTCGATAAACTCAGGGACAGTGATAAGTTCGCCGAGTGGCTTTATAGGATCGTGACGAACCTGTGCATCTCACTTTTGAGGAAACGGCGGGATAACTTGATATCGTTGGACTCGCTGCCGAACCCGAGCTCGATCGGCTCCGTGAATCCCGAATATCTGCTGGAGCAGAGGGAGCTATCCGAGTTCATCGTCAGAGCCGTCGAGGCGCTGCCCGATAAAAGCCGACGCACCTTCCTGCTTTACCTTGAGGGTTTCTCCTACCAGGAGATCGCGGACGCGATGAGGGTGCCGGTGTCAACCGTCTCCGGAAGATTGCAGACGGCGAAAAAACGGCTCAGAGAGAGGGTATCTAAGGAGCTTCCCCTTGCCTCCATTTCCGTTCCCCTGCGTATGGCGGTGGAACGACTTGAGGAGGTGTCTAAGATGGAGGCCATCTTGAAGGAAAAACCGTTGAGGCGTCGTATCTACGGGATAAGCAACCGATATGACGTCCTCGGAGAACTGCCCACCCCTAATCTGATCGTTTATCTGTTCAGAGGAATCACCACAGGGAGAATGTATCTCGACGTGTTTTTGGAAAACGGCGCAAGGCTCTACTGCCCGACGGAGGTCAAGCGGAGGGACATCGAGAGGAGAAGGATTTGGATATCCGGGGAGTTCAATCACCTCCGATACTCCACGCCTGAATGCGACGACCCCATCCAGCTTATAACCCATGAGAAAGCCGGGGAGCGGATATTGTCCTCGCTAGCTTTAAAGGCTCAGGAGAAGATCGGCAGAGACGGATTTCCAGACCGATTGGTGATCTTCAAGGTCAACCTTCAGGAACCGGGAAAAGGGGCCGTATGCAAAGAGAACTACCTCCTCTACAAGGATAGGATAAGCTTGGAAAAACTTCGATCGGGGTTGATTCCCTTCCTGGTCACGCGGATGATATTCGCCGGGGCGGGGAGGGTGAGCGACGGCTCCTATCTGGTATCGCAGAGGGCGTTCCACATCGAGAGGGAGATCTCCGACGGGGAGGAGGGGATAATGAGGATCCCTGAAGAGCCTTTAGCCGATAGGGATCGGTATCTCCGGCTTCAGGTATTGGTTGGCGATCCCAGCATGTCCGAATGGAGCGCCTACCTGAAGATCGGCACAACCGCCCTGGTGCTTCAGATGATCGAGGACGACTTTATAGGGAGAAACCTTGCGCTTAGAGATCCCATCCAGGCGCTGCGTCAGGTGGCGTCCGACCTTTCGCTTACGCAAAAGTTGGAGCTGGAAGATGGAAGAAAACTCACCGCCGTTGAGATTCAGAGGGAATATCTCGAGATGGCGAAAGCCTACTTCGATGCCCTGGAATCGGAGGCTCTGGTAAGGGATATCCATAGGTGGGAGTGGGCGCCGGTGGGGGATATACTGGAGAGATGGGAACATACGTTAGGCTGCCTGGCCGACGATCCGATGGAGCTGGACGGCAAGGTGGACTGGATCATCAAGAGACGTTTGCTTGAAAGCTTCAGGGAGAAACATGGGCTTGATTGGGGCGCACCTGAACTTGTGGAGGCGGATATGAGATATCACATACTCCTCCCGGAGGAAGGGTCGTATTATCGCCTGGAGAGGGAGGGGAAGGTCGAGAGGATCCTCACCGATGAGCGGATCAGAAAAGCCATGGATGAGCCTCCTGGAACAACTCGAGCGAGGTTCCGCGCCCAATTCATCAAATTGGCAAACGAGATGAAGATCCTCTGCGGGGTTAACTGGAGCTACATCCAGCTTTATGAACCCGGGCGACAGTTATATCTAAACCTCGATCCGCTCAACCCGGTATATGAGGAGGTATAAGTTACCGCACGCACCTGACTCACAGATCAGCTCAAGGCGGTTGTCATATCAGCGGTATTAGCGTTTGACTCATCTCTCCTCATGATGTCTCCTCAAAGCCATGATACCAGGGTGAGGAAATCCTGTCCCTATTGAAGGGATTGACCCCACCCTTCATAGCTGCTATCATCTGCATGGTATATCCTCAGATGAAATCGGACGGAGGGAGGATAGAGGTCATGTTCAAGGTTCAGCTTTTCATATGGTTGGGGCTCCTACTTCCAGTTGAGCTTGCCTTGGGGGGGCCGTGGATCGGGGCGGATTGGAGGGGGAAGGAACCTCACTTCTCTCCGGGCTCTCTCTTCTGGAAGACGAACCAGTTCAGGAGATGTCCCGTTCTGTATCGTACGGTCATCGATGTCGATGATAATAAACCCATCGATCACGCAGGGCTCCGCATGCGCGCCTCTTGGTTCGCCTACGTCTTCCTGAACGGTAAGGAGATAACCGAATACCTCCAGAAGGGTGAAGGGGAGGTCACAAATCCCATAGATGTCGAGTTGACCCACCTGCTCCGCCCGGGCGAGAACGTGCTGGCGATCAGCACGACGTCGAACGGTTTCTCGCTGGAGGGCGCGGTGGTATACGAGGACGGTTCTCGAACCCGGATCGAGAGCAATCCTCAGAGGTGGAAGGTCATGAGATTCCCGCCCCTAACGGTCCTCGAAAGGGAGGATTGCATGAAGACCGACTTCGACGATTCCGATTGGTTCCCGGTGAAGGTCATCCCTGAACGCGGAGGCGTCGAGGTCTCCGACGAGGAGTTGAGGGGGATCTGTCAGCGGCTGAGAGATAAACGGCTGAGACGGTGGGATGAGGACGCCCGATGGCGGCTGAAGATGCTGATCGAAAAGGGATTCGCCGTGCTCGATTGGGAATCCCACGGCTGGGCCGGGCCCGAGCGGCTGCCGGAATGGGTTTTGAACTTCGCGGAGGAAACGTTGAATCGGGAGGATCAGGAAGAACCGGGAGAACTATACAAAGCGGCGGAGGCGCTGACAGGATACGTCTGCCTCATTGATGAGGCCGTGAACCTGGAAAACCACGTCATAGGGCTTCAAGTGCTGAAAGCACCGGAGGAAGAGATCTTGGTCTGCCGCGATGCGGCTCAGAAGCTGAGGGATGTCCTGAGTGAGATGGAAAGGACGATCCGAAACGGTGATTTCGATCAGGCCTTCGAGCTCCTTCGACGAGGGGAGGCGATAAGGGAATCGGTGCGGAAGGTCCAGTTCATAAACGACCTCTGCTCCTGCCTCGATAACAAGTTCGGCTGGTTCGATACGACGTCACTGCTGGATAACGACGTCTCAGGATGGGGGCTCAGGTTCGACTCACTCGCCAAGGTTTTAGCAAGTCCCCTCTCCCCGGCCGCTTTGGTCACGATCAGGGGGAGAGAGCTTGTCATCAGAGGTTGGGACGAGCTGAAACCGATCCGAGTCTACAAGAAACCGCCGAACACCGGACCGGTCTGCCTCTGGGCTGTCCTGAGCGGGAGGGTAGTCGGCCTCAGGCCCGATGAAAGCGGGGTCGTCTACGATAGGGCAAAGGACGGGGAGCTAAGCGAGAATTGGGTTCTGCTGGTCAGCGATCTCTCCCGGGGCGGAGGGTTGCCGGTGCAGATCGTATTCCTCAGACATCCCAAATCGATCAGGTTCGAGATGAACGATGAAGGTGTGACCGCAGGGGTGAGGATCGAATTCGATGAGCCGGGATGCAGGCTTTTCCTGTTGAAACCATTTAAAGAATGGCGCGGCATTTTGATCCAAGCGCGCATGATGACCGGAGAACCCCTGAACGAAGGGAAAGCCGAGCGATACATACGCGTCTGTAGGCTCTGGTCGAGGGCTCTTCTCAACTACCCGATAACGTTCAGCGAAGCGTTCATACCCGATCCGAACGACCGATGGGCGATCATCGTGGCGGATGTCTACAACTACCTGAAGTTTGAGGATGAGTGGGGGACTAAGCCGCTTAAGCTGGCGCCTCTCCCGCCGCTGGCGACATACGGTCTGATGAGGGGGTATCCCGGACTGAAAGTTCTGAGCGAAACTCAAAACCTGGGTTCGCGAGGAGTGTGGGGCGATGAGATAGACGTTGTGGGTGAAAACCATATCGTCTACCGCGTGCCGCTCGATCCGTTTAAACGGTTCGGTGGTTTCACGGCTTTCTGTTTCGGCCCGACCGATATAGGTGAGCCGGGGAGTCTGACGGAGATAAAGCTGATCAAAAGCACCGGCGCCAACAGCTTCCGTCCACAGCATAACCAGACCGGCGAGAGGGCGATGAGAACGCTGAGGTGGTGTCTGGAGCAGGGATTGCAGCACGTCTTCAACACCGATGAGAAGTGGGTGCCGGATGTGGTCGAGCATTTCCGCACGCTCGCCCGGAAGTGCAAGGATCTTCCTCCCGATGCCGTCGCCTATGATCTGCTAAACGAGCCCGAATCGCGCGAACCCCTCGCCTACAACGTTCTCATCGGGAAAATCACAAACGCCATCCGTCAGATCGATAGGTCTCATCTCATCTACGTCGAGACGATCCCGCCCTGGGGGCCTGGCGCTCAACCCTTCCCCAAAGCCGCTTTCGAGTCATTGGAGGTGACGGGAGATCCGCTGACGATCTATAGCTTCCACGATTACGAGTTCCGACTGCCGGAGCGGTGGCCGAACGAGAGGAACGATATACGGGACATACTCCGCCGATGGATACCGGCGTTCCGGTTCAGCATCGATCACCAAACACCCATACATCTGGGCGAATTCGGCGCGTTCGAACAGACCAAACGGGATATCTACCACAACAGATGTGCCATCACGCTGTTGATGGATTACTTCAGGATCTTCGATCAGTTCGGATGGCATTTCCATTATTACTCGAACCGCGGCACGGTGAGGGTCAGGGAGGATGGAAGCCTCCGGGAGAGCCTCGTTCAGGAGGCTTTCCGGCGGTATTCCGCAAGGGGCACGTTCAACCT
>CAZHVH010000271.1:0-4985 GCA_964535855.1 uncultured bacterium | reverse complement strand
GACGCTGATGAGCGTCATCCCCAGGGATAAACCCAACAACGCGTTTTTATCCCTTCTACCTCCGTCAAATCGGCATGGCGGTACGCCTAGGGTGGACGCTCGTTCGACGGCGGAGGCACTGGTGTTGATGCAGCCGCTGTTTGCCACGGTTAACGGGGATCTGTTCCTGAACCTTCAGAGAAAGCTGGACAGCCTGCCTGAGCTGGATTCCCTGAGCCAGGTGGTGGAGCAGGTATGGTCTGACAGCGATGATCCTTTCAACGACGAGCGGTTGGGTCCTCCCCTTAAGGTAGCTGTTCTAGCGTTGGCGGATTCCCTGAGTTCCTTAAGCTCCGGTGGAAGGAAAGTACACACGCCCGCTTCCTCCTCAAGATCAAGTGCTAGGACTTTCTTCAACGCTGACGCCAAATTTCTCAGTCTGAAGTTTGAGGGAGATTCCGTCGAAGCCTCGCTTGAATTCGGCAGTCCTGTGGATTGGTTCGTTCGAATAGCCAGGCTGGACCTCAAAAAATTGCCTGATTCGATCTCCTCGTTGAGGGCAGATGAAGTCTATGCCCGGCTTGATTTCAGCGATACGACCTTTCTGCCGGCGACAAGGGTGACGTCGGAGATAATCGGGGCGATCATCCCCATCGTGTTGAATGCCATCCCCAAGAGCGTGCCGGGCACCATCGGAGCGACGGGCGAAGCAGCAGGGCTCCTCCCCTCAGAGGGGAGGCTTTCGCTTGAATCGAACGTGGATCACGCCGTGTATGTGGTGCGTGCATTCAGCGGTATTCTGTTCAGCTCCGGAGGAAGCGATTCCGCCACCATCGCTCGACTCCCTTATGGAAGAGGAGATGAACTGACTGCGTTGATAACGAATATCGTCGTCGCGGCGTGGGAAGTGGCGAATGTCTACGTTCCCATCCTATCGGCTATTCCCCCCAGCGTAGGTGGTGAGATCATCCGCCAGGTCATCCTCGTGATACACGATGAGATAGAAACCCTTATGAGTCAAAGCTCAAGCTCATCTCAAGGAGTTGCTTCTTCACCTTCACGGGTGGGTGATCTCGCTGATAAGGTATATCGGATCGTCGCCAAGACGCTTCAGGAGATCATCGAGCAATTACGTGGCAGGGTTCCGGAGAGGATGCAGGCGGTGCTGAAAAACGTTTCCGCTCAGGTCGTCAGCGTGGCCGACGTGGCGGCCAAAGTGGCCGGGATACTTCCGGTTGCGGAGCGGGTGGCGGGCATAGCTGGGCTTCAGATCCCTGGATTGAATCTTCTGGAGCTCACCCCGCTCGAGACATCCTTTATCATCGTCGGAAATCCGTTTGGAGCAGCGATCGTCGATTTTACCCCCAAAGAGGGAAAGCCGGGCGATACGGTTAAGATAGAGGGGATAGGATTTGACGCGAATCCTCAAAACAATCAGGTGTTTTTCGGCAAAGTTCAAGCTAAGGTGCTGGAAGTGCGCAAATATGTCCCCACCAGCTTTGCCTCCGATGGTGATATCATCGTGGTGGAGGTACCGGTAGGAGTGGAACCGTGGGAGGTCTCCGTTTCGATACAGATACCCGGAGCCAAGATGAGCGTAGCGGATGACCGTTTCAAGATGATGCGATTACCCATTATTGAGTCTGTAAGCCCAACCAAAGGTTTCGCCGCGACGGACGGTACTTTCGGTCAGTATTCCGGCACGCGGGTGGAAATCCGAGGCAGGCTTTTCCAGCCCCGAGAGGATAAGGTCTTCTTCGGTGGGATCGAGGCTGAAGTGTTACCACCACCCGCCTCAAGCTCGGAGATCCTTACGGTCCGCGTTCCGAAAGGCGCGAAAAGCGGCAAAGTGATGGTAAAGACCCCCGACGGATTGGTGGCGAAGTCGCCTGAGACATTCACCGTCATCGGCTCCCCAACTCTGAGTCGGATATTGCCTACTCAGGCGAGAGCAGGTGAGAAGTTGATACTGACGGGTACCAATTTCGCATCGACTGATCGCGAGATAAAAGTGCAGTATCAGCTCGATGGGAAATGGGAGGAGATCCCCGCCGCCACGTTAATTTCATCAACGGAGCTCGTAGTGAATATGCCTTCAGTAGGTGAGGGCAAGCAGACGAAGTTAAGGGTGATTACCCCTGCCGGCAGCTCTAACGCAATGGCCGTAACACAATTGAGGGGTAAACGGGAATTTGGCGCTGGGCTGCATCCGACAAAGCTGGAGGGGATCGAGCCTGACGGCGTGCTCACATTTGAGGAAGCGCTCAACTTCGTCCAAGGTAGGGCGGATATTTTCTCCTCGGAACAAGGCTGGGACGATGTGGACCATGATGTTGTCATTAAGCGTGTGGATGTGTATAAATTCATCTCTGAGGACACAAACGATGATGGCAAGGTGGAGCCTGGGGAGGGCTTCTGGAAATTCGATAGGACCATCTACGAGTTGATCTCTGATGACCCGAGGGCATCGCGAGGACATCGAGGTGTGGAGTGGGCCTACGTTACGGAGAGGCATTATGAGAGGAAAGGTAAGGAGAAACTTCTCGGCGAGAGCCAGTACACAGTGTCGATGGACGGCCAGGACGAAAGCATCCACGGGATTAAGATCGAAGGCATGGGAAAGATAGAGGAAGGTGACCTGATTGTGACAGACCATATCGGCCGTAATTTCGCGGACGTTATCTCTTTAAGGCCACCTCAGGGAACCACTTTGCCGTCGATTCATCTGGATGAGCAGCTAGCGGGAGATGATAGAATCTACATCGAAACGGAGGAAAACGCCGCTGTCTTAAACGGGGACATAGTCGTTAACAGCAATGGGAATACCATCATGGGGAATATCTTAGTCAAGGGGAAGCTCGTAATCAGGGGTAATCGTAATCACATAAGCCGCTTCTACCAGTCAGACATGATAGCGGTGGAACAAGGGGTAGTAGTTGATGGTAGTAGCCGAAACGTGATCAAGTATGTGAAGAGCATCAGCACTGATATTGGGTTTAAGGTGATCGGAGAAGCTATATGGAACGATCTTGAAGTGTGGGCGGAAGATTGCGCGGTCGGATGCGAATTGAGCAGCGGAGCGACTCATAACACAGTCATAAGTTGGGTATCAAATTGCAACGTAGGCGTTAAACTCTTGGGAGAAGGAACCCGTTTCAACCATGTTGAGGTCTTTGACGAGCAAGGATATACCTCGGTTACCGGCGTGGAGATTTCAGACGGGGCAAACGGAAACTTCATCAGAGTGAATAGATTAGCTGGAGATGGCATTGTGGTGAAGGGGAAAGGGACCAGCGGCAACGTGCTGGTGGCTACGCGGAACAAAGGCAACGGCGTTCACCTCATGCAGGGGGCAAGCAAGAACACGATTGGGCTTTCTACGTCGGCGACCCCAACGATAGCGGAGAATGGAAAGCATGGAGTGCTCATCGAAGGGAAAGGCACGGACAACAATCGCATTCAGGGGCAGGTGGTTCACAACGGCAAAGCGGGCGTCTATATCAAGGGAGGAGGATCTCAATCGCCCTTGGGGACGGTGATTCAGAACGCCATATTCTCCGAAAACGGGACGGTAGGTCTGTTGGTCGAAAACGTGCAGGGGGGAAACACGCCTTCAGTTTCCGTGAACGACTGTGATTTTCATCCCAGACCGGGGATCGCCACCCATACCTCAACGCCAGCGATCATCTTGGACAACTCAAGCCACGCTGTGTTGAAGGAGATCAGCATCTCGAGCCACGACGTCGGTCTCGTGATAACAGGCAGCAGCGCTGTTAATAATGAGATCACAAACCTGAATGTGCCCGGTGATACCTCCATAGCGGTGCATCTCAAAGATCACGCCAGTTCAAACCGTCTTTTGAAGCCCAATGTCTTCGGCACGCAGTACTGTATATTGATCGAGGAAGGAGCCAGCAAGAACTTCATCGGGTCATCTGGGTCGAGCAAGGGGGTTATACAGATAGGCAACGTCGGTATCATGATTCGGGGAGGTGCTCACGATAACGTCGTCAGTGGCATCGGTTTCTCGTCCAAGGGCGGCTACAACGCCGTAGTGATTGAAGGGACGTCCGGCAACGTGATAGAGGGCAGCAGTTTTAAGACCTGCCAGGTCGTGGTTCAGAACGGAGCTTCAAACGTGAGAATTGGTTCGTTCGTTCCAGGGTTGGAAAACTACTTCAGTTCGTATCCATCCAATAAGATTCAACAGCACGTGGGTATTGTGGTACGAGGAGCCGCTACCCATGACATTACAATCGCAGGCTACACCATCCGAGACTCTAAAGAGGCGATTGTCGTAGAAAACGCCCGAAACGTGCGTATTGGACTGCCTAGGGAAACGATCCTCGTGGAAGGCGTCGAGCAATCAGCGGTAGCTAACATGATCTACAATTGTAAGGTAGGCGTTCGCCTGGCCGGAGCTCAGAATGTCCTGCTAGAAGGAACCGAATTCCTCAACAATGAGGTTGGCCTGCTGATCACTGATGGGAGCGCCGACATCACAGTTGGTGGCTTGAGAGAAGCTAAGGGCAATATATTCGAAGCCCATGACCAAATCGCCATTCACGTGACAGGGGCTGATAGCCAAAGAGTACATCTTTTGAACAACCGTTTGGTGCCGGTTGTGGGACTCAAAAACCGTGTGGGCATTGCTCTCGACGGAGGAGTCAAAGACGTAGAGGTAAGGGGCAATACCATCTCCTCCTGTAAGGAGGACGGTATCCAGATCACAGGTGGGCTGACACAAGGTAATGTGATAGAGAACAACACTGTAGACCATAATGGCAGACACGGTGTTTACGTGGCCGGTGGCGCTCGGCTCAATACCATCCGGAACAACAGCATCTACGGCAACGGCGGCCAAGGTATTGCCCTTGACGGTGGAAACGATTCTCTGCCCTCTCCCACCTTCACCAGCTATGTTCCCGCCACCAGGCAGGTCGCAGGTATCGTTCCCGACTCAGTTCCCGTCGGCAGCACGGTGGAGATATTCGGCGATGCGAAGG
>CAZHVH010000270.1:1938-4991 GCA_964535855.1 uncultured bacterium | reverse complement strand
AAATGCGCAACGAAGCTCATTTCTCCTGGGAGAGGGTGAACGTATGGAGATGAAAACTTCCTTTAAAGGGGAGATTCCTGTTCTATCCATAAGCGGCAGGATAATAGGCGAAAGCGCCTCGGTGATGAAACGGGAGATGGACAGGTTGATAAAGCAGAGCAACGGTAGGCTGATACTGGACCTTTCGGATGTTCCTCTGCTGGATAGCTCGGCCCTGGGAGCGATAGTTGCGACGCTGACATCCGTCAAGAAGATGGGCGGCAACTTGGTCTTGTTTAATCCTCAGAAGGCCGTGCAGAAGGTGCTTGAGATAACCAGGTTGGTTTCGATATTTGAGATATACGACGACCTGGAGGTGGCGGTGGCCTCCTTCGACAAATGAAGGGGCGTGGTTTGGATGTTGACCTTTCTGAGGCGATTTTCGCAGAAGGGGAAGAGCCTTCAGACACAGCTGACGGTTCTCCTTCTCATCGTTTCGATTATACCGCTTCTATGGGTGGCTTATTTTGCATATACCGGTGGCAGAAGGGCTCTGGAGAACTCGATTGGGGTGAGTCTCGCCCAGCTGGCAAGGGAATCGATCGATAAGGCGGATATGAGCCTGTTCTGGAGGCTGCAACAGGTTCGAACCGCCGCATCGAACGCTGAGGCGATGTTGAAGGAGTTAGATCTGCCCGTGGAGGAGCGCAAGAGAACTTGGGATATGAAGAGACCCATCTCGCCTAAGGCGGTCGAAATCGTCAACGGATTAGCTATTCTGGCAGGCGAGGACGGAAAGGTGATTCTGACCGATAAGGACGGCCTCATCGTGCACGCCAACCAATGGGTGCTGGACTTCGACCAATCCTCCGAAAGCTGGTGGCGCAAGGCGTACAATAACGGTGTCGGACATACCTACATCGGAAGGATCAAGTACGATCCCAACCTCAAGCTTCACTCGATAGATATGGCAGTTCCGGTGATGGATAGCGGCACAAACAGGGCGATAGGCGTGCTGGAGGTGACGTTCATCCTCTCAGATCTGAGAGGGATGATCCAGAGGCTGAACGGACTGATGGAGGGGATGGAGGCCTACATCATAGACGAGCAGGGCAGGGTGATCGCCGCACCACCCGATAAAAAGGGGATCAGGATACTTCAGGACAGGATGCTCTACACCGAGGCTGCTATGAAGGCGATCCAAGCATCAGAGGGCGAATCGGGATACGTGACCGAGGAGGATGAAAGCGGCCGGAAGAAGGTGATCGGATGGGCTCATTCCGCCGGATACATGGGTCATAAACTCACCGACTGGTCCGTTCTGGTCTTCCAGCCCACCTCCGTTGCATTCGCTCCCGCATCCAGGCTTAAGAACAATGTCCTTCTGCTCACCCTCCTCTCGGCCGTCGTCGTGGCCTTTATAGGCGTCATCTTCACCAGAAGGCTCACGGGCCCGATCATAAAACTGGCTGAGGCCGCAAGGGCCATAGGAAAGGGCACCTTTGATGCCGATGAGATACCCATAACCTCCAGAAACGAGGTAGGGGTGTTGGTTGAGGAGTTCAACCTGATGCGGAAGAACCTGAGAGAGCTGATGGGAAAGCTCTCCGACGAGCAGGAGAAGATGAGAGCGGTGGTCAACAGCATCGCCGAAGGATTGGTTTTCCTGGACAAAAGGGGCCGAATCGTACATCTCAATCCGGCTGCCGAGGAGCTGCTCGGCATGAGGGGAGAGGATGTGGGCAGGGAGATAGAGTCGGCCGTCGAGGATCCGACCTTAAAGCAGCTCTTCGAATCCTGTCAGCTCTCAACTCATCAGCGCAAAACCATCGCCCATGAGGTGCCCGTAAAAACCAGGGGAAGGGAGAGGATACTCAAGGTTCTGGCAAGCCCCGTCATCTCGGAGGAGGGGATACTTCTGGGAACGGTCTATGTGTTCGACGATATCACTCGCGAGAAGGAGATCGATAAGATGAAGTCGGACTTCGTCTCCCTGGTCTCCCATGAGCTGAGGACGCCTCTGACCACCATCCAGCTCGGCATCTCGCTGATCTTGGACGGCAAGGCCGGACCGATCAACGATCGTCAGCGATCCAGCCTCGAGAAGGTGGACAGGCAGGCTAAAAGGCTCACCCGACTGATAAACGATCTTCTGGATCTGTCGAGGATCGAATCGGGCAGGGTGCGGATGAAGCGGGAGCCGATATCGCTTCTGGATATCGCCGTAAGCCGTATGGAGGAGATAAGGCCCCAGGCCGAGGCGAAAGGGGTTAGTATGGATCTGCAGGTGAAGGGGGATATCCCCATGACGGTGGGCGATGAGGAGAGGATAGGCCAGGTGATAACCAATCTGCTATCAAACGCCGTCAAATTCACGCCGCCGGGGGGAACCGTGACGGTGAGGCTTACACCCCACGAGAGAATGATCCTGACGGAGGTCATCGACACCGGGCCGGGAATTCCGCCCGAACAGCGCGATAAGGTCTTCGACAAGTTCTATCAGCTGAGCGACGTCCACACCAGACAACAGGGCGGCTCGGGACTTGGCCTTTCGATCGCCAAGAGCATAGTTGAAGCCCATAACGGCAGGATTTGGGTCGAAAGCGAGGAGGGAAAGGGGAGCAATTTCAAGTTCCTCCTGCCCCTGATCCCTCCGGAGGAGTTGAAAGATGGGAGCCAAAATACTGATAGTCGATGACGAGGAGGACATCCTCGATCTAGTCGATTTGAGCTTAACAGCCGATGGATTCGACGTGATAACTGCTAGAAGCGGTCCGGAGGCTTTGGAGAAGGTGAAGGAGGAAATGCCTGACCTGATCCTCCTGGACATCAGCATGCCCGATATGGACGGGTATGAGGTGATGCGAAGGCTGAAGGGTGACAGACGCACAAGCAGCATACCGATAATTATGCTCACGGCGGCGTCCGACAAGAGGGATAAGGTTCGCAGCTTCAGCGCTGGAGCCGACGATTATGTCGTCAAACCCTTCGACGCCGATGAGCTGACGGCACGGATCGAGGCGGTGCTCTCCAGAACCCGCACGATCAGATACATAAATCCGCTTATAAGCACG
>CAZHVH010000270.1:0-1838 GCA_964535855.1 uncultured bacterium | reverse complement strand
ACGATGATATACGGCATATTGGACACCAGATCTCTCACCTTCAGATATGCCAACGGCGGACATTGCAGCCCGATACGCGCCAATGAGCAAAGCAAAAACGTCGGCTTTCTCAGGGAGGGAGGGCTGATATTGGGGGTCTTCGACTTCGCCCTATTCGAGGACGTGGAGGTGGAGCTGGAGGAGGGGGATCTGCTGCTCTTTTACACCGATGGGGTAACCGAGACCGAAAGCCCCAACGGGGATATCTATGGCGAGGAGAGACTGGCGGGATTTGTCAGGGATCACCTTTCCCTCTCCGCCGATGATCTCTGTCGGGCGATTAGGGATGAGTTGTACGAGTTCAGCGGCACATATCAACGTGCCGATGATATGACGATCGTAGCGATCAAGATAACCGATTGAGGAGTGAAACGGTGGATAAGCCTCAGGAATACCTAATAAAACTCGAATTTTCCAGCGACATGAAGCTTATCTACATCCTGGACGCCGTCGTCTCGGAGATATTGAAGGAGATGGGTTTCACCGAGGAGGCGTCAGAACAGGTAAACCTAGCGGTGATCGAGGCTGGGACGAATGCCATAAAACACGGCAATAAGAACGATCCCAATAAAAAGGTGCATTTCGAATTCGAGATCTCCACCGATAAGCTCACGATCACAGTCAGGGATGAGGGTGAGGGGTTTAACCCCGATGAGATACGTGATCCGCTTAACCCTGAAAACCTGCTAAGGCCATCCGGCCGCGGCATATTCCTGATGAGAACCTTTATGGATGAGGTGAAATACAACGAAACTGGAACCGAAGTGACCATGATCAAATACAGAGAACCCAAATAAAAACGGGAGGTGTGATGTGAACATCAACGTTAGGGAGAGAGAGGGCGTGACCATACTTGACATCGAGGGCAAGATTATAGGACATGACGCCCTTGATCTCAAGAGGGTCATCGACGAGATCATCTCCACCAAAAAGGAGGGAGAAGTCAAGTTGCTTCTGAACCTGGCTGGCGTGCCCATGATGGATAGCTCCGGACTGGGCGTGATCGTCGCCGCTTACACCTCTGTACAGCGGAAGAAAGGCAAGATAGCCCTCCTAAACCTGGGCAAAAGCATCAACAACCTCATCGTCATGGCTAAACTCATAACCATCTTCCAGAGATACGACGATGAGGATACGGCCATAGCCGAGCTGAACAAGGACGGCTGATAATGGAGTATGGGGGTATGGGAGTATGAAGATACTCCGATACTCCCATACACAGGAATCGGGTGAACCATAATGCGAAGTGAAAGCAGGATACCTGAGGGTGTATGGCAAAAATGCCGAGGATGCGGTGAGCTGATATTTATCAAGGAGCTGATCCGAAACCTGAGGGTATGTCCGAAATGCGGTTTCCATTTTCCTATGGAAGCGGAGGAGTATGTAGATCTGTTGACGGGAGGTAGATCGCTATCTCCCATCGAGAACGCACATCATCCGCCATATCTGCTGGCCGTCTTTGCCCCTGTTAGGAAGTTCAAAATTGTGATAGCCGCCCTTGATCCCAACGCGGAGAAACTGCCCGAGCATCTCGTCTACCGATCGATCGCTCTGGCCTTTGAATCCGCCGCTGAGAACGGGCTTCCCCTTATAACCATTACCCCGGGCGGCCTGTTCATGAAAGGTGAAGGGAGAGACGGAGAGGCGATTAAATCGATCGTACAGATGGAGAAAAGCGCTTTGAAACTCGAAGAGGCAAGGCTGATGCATATCTCCATCCTGATCTGCCCCCATCCCACCTACGATTTCGCCACTCTCATCCCCTTGGGCGATCTAGTGTTCGCCGAGCCGCGAGGAAG
>CAZHVH010000269.1:0-5002 GCA_964535855.1 uncultured bacterium | reverse complement strand
TCATTGACCTTATCCCCGAAACGATGTAAAATTGTAAAACGGGTGCCGAAAGGCTTTCAACCTAGTCAGGGGAGGATGAAAGAATGGGAGAGGAGAGGAAGCTCGGAGTGGGCATTTTCGGTGCGGGATGGGTCGCCGGCGAGCATGCAAGGGCCTATCTGAACAACCCGCACTGCCGCATCGTCGCCATAGGGAGCCGAACCGAGCGGAGCGCCAAGGCGCTTGCCGACAGATATGGTCTGGATGTCAGGATCTACACCGATTATCAGAAATTCCTGGACGATCCCGAACTGGACGTCGTTTCGATCTGCACGCCGCCCAACCTTCACGCTCAGGAGACGATAGAGGCCGCTCAGGCCGGAAAACACATCCTGATCGAGAAGGCCATAGCGATCAAGCTGGAGGATCTGCCCAGGATGGAGAAGGCGGTTAAGGAGGCGGGGGTCAAAACCGTCGTCAGCTTCGTGCTGAGGTGGAACCCGCTGTTTCAATGTATCAAATCCCTGCTCGAGCAGGGCGCTCTCGGCAGGATATTCTACGCCGAGGTGGATTATTGGCACGGGATAGGACCGTGGTACAAACAGTATAGCTGGAATATCAAGAAGGACGTCGGCGCAAGTTCGCTGCTGTCAGCGGGATGTCACGCGGTGGACGCCATGAGATACTTCCTCGGCCTGGATAAAAAAGTCGTTGAGGTCTTCGCATACTCCACTAAGATCTGGCAGGAGTACGAATATGACCCCACCATAGCGGGGGTGTTGAAGTTCGAGGACGGGACAATAGGTAAGATCAGCTCCTCGATCGAATGCACGACGCCCTATCAGTTTAACATCGATCTTTTGGGAGAGCACGGCACGATACGAAACAACAGGATCTACTCCAAGAAGCTGATGCCCGGTCAAACCGATTATGCCGCCATACCCACCATCCTTCCCGACAGCGGCGACGTCACACATCACCCGTTCCAGGGCGAGATAGATCACCTTATAGACTGTATACTCAACGATGTCGAATCGCACGTAAACCTTTCAGACGCGGTTAAAACCCACGAGATAATCTTCGCCATGGATCAAAGCGCGGCCGAAGGGAAACCGGTCAAACTGCCGTTGTTGTGAAGATCTTTGAACTATATGCTTGACATATGATAAGTATTCTGGTAATATTTAGATAAATCGGGGGACGGCATGGGGTGAGGCGTCGCTTGAAGGATGCCTCGCCCTGCGGGATATCAAGCCTGGGAGAAGTGATCGGGATGAAAGAGGAAAAGGAGAAGGAACAGGAAAATAAGGAAAGCACCGAACTTGCCCCTCTGGAGGAGTACGATATCGTCAATCAGGTCGATGATAGGACGATCATCGAGATGATGACCGGTCAGGCCATCCAGGAGTATGTCTACTCCTTCAGACAGGGTAACAGGGTCATCGAGGGGTTGACCTTAGCCGGGATAAACGAGGCGGCCAACCGACGGGGTGGGATACAGGTCGATGACATCACCTTTGAGGAGAGGGAGAACTCCTGGATCGTCATAGTTAAAGCCACCGATACCTACACCGGCTCCTCCAGATACGGGGCATGTGAACAGCCCAAGAGGATAAACGGTAGGGAGGACCCCTTCGCCTTCACCAAAGCGGTTCACAAGGCTCAGCGTAACGCCATCAAACAGCTCATCCCTGTGCCGATAATCAAAGAGGTGCTCAACTTCTACCTGCACAGGCAGGGCAAAAAGATAGAGGAGATGCCGGAGGAGAGGGCAAAATCGGCGAACGACAAGATCTCAAACGCCCAAAAGTCCACCTTCGCGACCTATCACAGGTTGAGGGAGAGGCTGGAGAAGGAGGGGATCAAACAGGAGGATTTCTGGGGATACGTTAAGAGGCGGTACAGGGTCGAGTCGCGGAACGATATGACCGAAAGACAGTGGGTTGAGCTCTCCGCCGAGCTGAAGGCCGCTGAGGAGAGCGAGATGTTGTTCTCGGATATGGTGAAAAGGGTGAAACAGTCGATGGCCGCGGAAAAGCTGTTCGGCGAGGCGGAGCCTGAGGAACAACCTCAACCCCAACAGAAGAGCCAGAGCCAACAACCCCGGAAGGAGGAGAAGAAGATACCGGGGGACACCCTGTTTCAGATATGAGTTTGGAGGTGTTTTATGTTTGAGGGCTCAATTGTAGCCATAGTAACCCCTTTCAAGGATGGAAAGGTTGACGAGGAGAAGCTAAAGGAGCTCGTGGAGTTCCAGATCTCAAACGGAACCCACGCCATCGTTCCGTGCGGCACGACGGGGGAATCGCCGACCTTATCGCATGAGGAGCACGAGCGGGTGATAGATATCGTCGTGGAGGCGGTGGACGGCAGGGTTCCCGTCATCGCCGGCGCGGGTTCGAATAGCACCGCTGAGGCGCTTAGGTTGACTAAACACGCCAAGGAGGCGGGCGCGGATGGAGCCTTGCTGATCACGCCTTATTACAACAGACCCACCCAGGAGGGGCTCTACAGACATTACATGACCCTGGCCGATGCCGTGGACATACCGATGATCATCTACAACGTCCCGTCGAGAACCGGATCGGACATCCTTCCCGAGACGGTCGCCCGGCTGGCCGAGCATCCCAACATCGTCGGCATAAAGGAGGCCACGGGGTCTCTGAGGAGGGCGAGCGAGATAATCCAGGCGTGTGGCGAGGATTTCGACCTGCTCTCGGGCGACGATTTCGTCACGCTTCCGATGATGGCCGTCGGCGGCAAGGGGGTCATCTCGGTGGCCGCTAACGTCATACCGGCTCAAGTTGCTCAGATGTGTGAGCTCGCTAAAGCAGGGGATTTCGCAAAGGCCAAGGAGATACATCACAGATATTTCCAGCTTTTCGTGGGGCTTTTCCTGGAGACCAACCCGATACCGGTCAAGACGGCGATGCAGATGATGGGACTGATAAACGGCGAGATGAGACTGCCCCTCTGCCCTATGTCCCAGGCCAACAAGGAGAAGCTTGAGGGAATCATGAAGGGATGCGGGCTGTTATGATGGAACTAGTTTCCGTCACATTACCCCGAAAGCTCAGTTCGAGACCGAGAGAAAAAGCTCAAGAGATAGGAACTTTTCCTGAGGAATTAACGGTTGAGCTGATACTCCAGGGATTGAACGAGGAGCTTGATCCTGAAGAGCTCGTGGAGCATTACCAGGCCCTGAGTGAGAAATATCTTGCTGAGGCTAGGGAATTACTAAAAAAGGGAGACCTTGTTCAAACTTCGGAGAAGCTATGGGGCGCCACCGCGTTGGCAGTTAAAGCGGTGGCAGCAAAAAGAGGGTTAAAGTTGGAGAGGCACGGTAGCCTTTGGAATTTTGTAAGCAAACTCTCAAAGGAGAAAGGGGATGAAAACATTATCACGCTTTTCATTGTGGCGAATGGTTTACACCGAAACTTTTACGAGGATCAGATGAATAAAGAATCTTTAGAAGTTGCCATTAAAAACATCGAACAGCTAATCGGTAAATTAAGGGGGTTTTAAACTCTGCCTTGTTCCTTCGATAAAGATGTGGGAAGTGAGATAACTTGAGGTTCGGCGCTAAGTTAACCCTCTCTATAACCCTTGCCGCCCTGATCCCAACCTTGATATTCCTCCTGCTTTCATATGACCTCATATCGCGGAGCATAGAGAAATGGGCGGATAAGAGGGTTGAGAGGGCCCTCATAGAATCCTCCAGGGCGATCATGGAGATAGAGGCCTTCCACGCCAATCAGATGTCCGACCTGGTCAAACGGATCGCGATGGACGTGGAGCTTGCTGACGCCCTGGAGGCCGGAAAACCCGTGGGAGACATCGTTAGCTCACACGCCCCCGATGAGATCCTCGCCGTCTACGATAGATCGGGCAGGCTTCTCTTCTCCTCGCTCCCCGATATCACCCCTAAACGGATAACGGATTTCCTCCCTTCGGTAGAGGATTTGAGCTTCGAGCCGACGACGAGCGACATACCGATGGTGGACGGCGAGCTCTTCGCCTGCGCTATGCCGATTTTAAGCGAGGATGGACGACGAAGGCTCGGCGCGGCCGTCGTTTTCAGAAAACTCCCGTTCGCCAGAAGAAGGGTTGAGGAGGGCAAAAGGCTCTACCAGGCGCAGGCGTCCGGCAGATCTCCGGCGATCAGAACCGTCCTGATAACCCTCTCCCTGGCGGCTATCCTGATCTTCGCCATCTCGATCACCGCCTCGTCCCTCATGATGCGCAGCGTCAAACGATCCCTCCGTAGGCTCATGGCAGGGATAGATGAGATAGGAAAGGGTAACCTGGATTATCGGGTTCGGGTGAACTCCAAGGATGAGTTCGCCGAGCTGGCAGGGGCGTTCAATCGGATGGCCGAGCAGATCAAACGGAGCAGGGAGGAGATCAAACGGGCCGAGAAGACGGCGGCCTGGAGGGAGGTCGCCCAGAAGCTGGCCCATGAGATCAAGAATCCGCTCACCCCCATACAGCTTTCGGCGCAGAGGTTGAGGAGAAGATACCGATCCGGAGATAGAGAGGGATTTGAGGAACTGCTCGATAGGTGTGTCGATACGATCATCAGGGAAGTGGAAGGGGTGAAGAGGCTGCTGAATGAGTTCTCACAACTGGCCAGGATGCCGCCGCCGAAGATGGAGCCTATCTCGCCAGCCGAGGCCGTGGAGGCGGCGCTGAACCTGTTTGACGAAATGCCGGAGGGGATTAAAGTGGAGACGGATCTGGATCGATCGGTGAAGGTCACGGGCGATTTCGATCAGATCAAACGGGCGATCTTCAACCTGATAAAGAACGCCGTCGAGGCGATGAAAGGAACAGGAGTGATAAGGATATCCGTTCGGGCGGAGGGTGAGGGAGCCGAGATCGAAATCTCGGATACCGGTCCGGGCATCCCCGACGAGATGCGGGATCTGCTCTTCGTCCCACATCTGTCTACAAAACCGGGAGGAATGGGATTGGGATTGGCGATCGTTAAAAAGAGCATCGATGACCACGGTTGGAGGATCGA
>CAZHVH010000268.1:0-5028 GCA_964535855.1 uncultured bacterium | reverse complement strand
TTTCCATCAGTCCCTCTCGATCTCCGGATTTCACCATCTGTTTGAAGGGAGGCTGTGCGATGGTGAGGCGAACGACATCTTCTACACGTCTGATCCTCTCCCGGTATACCTCCCAGGCCGAATTGAGATCTAGTCTCACCTTATCCCGCGCCTGCTTGATCACCTCTCGGCCTATCAATCGCATGCCGAACCATGCGGAAAAAAGGCCGAATGCTAGGACGACTGCCAGGAAGCTGAGGTTTATCTTGCTCTTCAGCGAAATCCTTTTCCTCATCCTCATCCCTCAAAAGAGTATACCAGAGCGGGGGGATAAAGACAAGTCCAATGGATGAAACACGCCATCAGCATCCTTAACCTCTCCTATGGGAAAACCCAACTGCCTTAATCAGAATCCGCTTTATTGCGACTTATCCCTGGGTATGCTAAAATATCAGCACGGTTTAAAAGAGGGAGGTAAAAGATGTCGAAACCAGTTTTAGGCGCTCAGCTTTATACGGTCAGGCAGTTCACCAGGACCGCCTCCGATCTGGCAGCGACACTCAAGAAGATCGCCGATATAGGTTACACGGCGGTTCAGATCTCGGGCATAGGATCGATAGATCCGAAGGATGTGGCCAGGATGATGGAGGATACCGGTTTGACCGTTGCCGCCACACATGTCGGCTGGAATCGACTCCTCAACGATCTGGACGCCGTCATAGAGGAGCATAAGCTCTGGAAATGCGTGCATGTAGCTATAGGCGGTCTGCCGAAGGAGTATTACAGCATCGATGGGATCAAAAGGTTCATCGATGAACTTACGCCCATAGCCGAGAGGCTCCTACAGGAAGGTATGGATTTCTCATATCACAACCACAATCACGAGCTTGCAAAATACGAAGGGAAGACATGGCTTGAGAGGCTCTACGAGCAAGCCGATCCCAGATATCTGAAGGCCGAGATCGATACATACTGGATCCAGGCCGGCGGAGGAGATCCCGCCGAATGGATTCGAAAATGTGCTGGTCGTGAGCCTCTGCTGCATCTGAAGGATATGATCGTTACCCCTGACCGTCAACAGCGATTCGCTGAGATCGGCGAGGGAAATCTCAACTGGCCAGCCATACTCCAGGCTGCCAAGGAGGGTGGAGTCGAGTGGTACTTGGTCGAACAGGATAACTGCTACGAACGAGACCCGTTTGAATCGCTGGCTATAAGCTACAGAAATCTGAGGGAAATGGGGTTAAGATAGAGCGAAGGAACGAGGAGCGGGGAACCAGGAACGAAAGGCGTCACAACGTTGAACACGCAACGGATTCCCTTCTCTCCTGGTTCCTCGTTCCTTACTATCATAAGGAGGCAGGAGATGAGATTTAGGGTGATCGTCATATTGGCCTTCATCCTTCTGATATCGGGGGTTTCATCGGCGGAGGTTAACGGGTATGTCGAGAGGATCTCACCGGCGGACGGCGGGCAGCCGGTGACCGTGATATATCTGTGGGGAACGCCATATCAGATGGGATATGCACACGGCAAACTGTGCACGGCAGAGATCAAGGATCTCTATGGGAAGTTCATATCATCTATGAGTGCGGCGGCAGATATACCGCCTGAAAAGCTAGATGAGGTTTGGGGTATGATGTCCCCCTACATCTCCGAGAGTGTGAAGGAGGAGATGAGAGGACTCGCTGAAGGAAGCGGAGTCGATCTCAAGACAATCCAGAGGGTTCATTCGATACCGGCACTTTCGGAATATCACTGCACCTTCTTCGCCGCCTGGGGAAAGGCAACCACAAACGGACATCTCCATCAGATCAGGGCCCTCGACTACGCTACAGAAGCTCACATACAGGATCACCCAGCGATCATCGTATACAGGCCTGAGGGGAAGAACAGCTTCCTCTCCGTAGGATGGGTGGGATTCATCGGTGTGGTGACGGGAATCAACGAAAGGAGGATCGCCCTGAGCGAGATAGGCGATAATTACGGTAACGAGAAGGAGACGCTGAGAGGCGAGCCTTTCATATTCCTGGCCAGGAGGCTGCTTGAGGAGGCTAACTCTTTGAAGGAAGGGATCCAGATCATCTGTAGCGCCCATCGAACCAGCAGCTACCTGTATTGCATCGGCGACGGCAAGATACCTGCGGCGGTGGCGCTTATGACATGTAAGAACTTCTGCTACGTGTTCGATCCCCACAGTCTCCCAAATAGGCAGCTCGAAAACGTGGTCTATTTCTCAATGGGAGCGGATAGCGAATGGAACGAGAAGATCTATGAGATCCTGAAATCCAAATGGGGAAAGATCAACCGGAACGTCGGGATCTACGACGTGATGAGGGGAGGGGGAACGGGCAATCTGCATGCCGTACATTTCGATGTGACCGATCTGATGATGTGGTTCGCCAACGCCGGGGTGGATGCCTCACCGGCATATGATCACGCCTTTGTGGAGTTCGATGTAGCCGATGCCTTCGAGAAGGTGAGACAACTGAGTATGGAGGGAAAGTAGACGTTCGGAAAATGTACAACCTCTATGTTCCATCCGATCAGATCAGGAGTGGGATCGCCTATATCGACGGCGAGGAAAGACATCATATCAATGTGCTGAGGCTTCACGTCGGAGATGAGATCAGGTTGCTGGATGGAGTAGGAGGTGTATATGAGGGCGTGATATCGACCCTTCGACGCGATGAGGCGATAGTTAGGATCCTCCGCGAATACAGACAATCACCAGTGGAAAGGGTGGATCTATATCAGGGATTGCCTAAAGGGGAGAAGTTCGATCTGATCATCCAAAAGGCCACTGAGTTGGGAGTTTACTCCATAACGCCCCTCCTCTGCAGAAGATCGATACCGCGAATCGACGGCGACAAGATCGCTAACAGAGTTCGTAGGTGGAACAGGATAGCGGTGGAGGCGTGCAAACAGTGTGGCAGGGCTTTCTTCCCGAAGATCAATCGACCGAAATCATTCGATGAGGTACTCGGAGAGGTGAAAGCCGATCTGAAGCTGATACTTTGGGAGGGCGAGCGGAAAAGACGCCTTCGAGATGTGTTGAGGGAGATGGTCCCTGGATCAGTTGCGATACTCATCGGCCCAGAGGGGGGATTTGAGGAGATGGAGGTTCAATCCGCTATCGATGTCGGATTTCAATCGGTTTCTCTCGGAAAACTCATACTTCGAACGGAGACAGCAGCCATAGCATCTTTGAGCATCGTCCAGTATGAGCTGGGACAACTGGGGTGATCGAATTGAAGTGGAAGGTGGCATTTTATACTTTCGGCTGTAAGGTCAATCAATATGAGACTCAGGCCATGCGGGAGATCATGGAGAGGGCGGGGTTCCAGACCGTCCCCGAGGGTGGAAGGGCGGATATCCACATCATCAACACCTGTACAGTGACGGGAATAAGCGATAGGAAGGCCAGAAAGCTTATTCGACACATACATCGCCTTCATCCGGAAGCCCTTATTGTCGTGACGGGGTGCTATGCCGAAAGGGCGATGAGGGAGATCGAATCGATCGAGGGTGTCGGACTGGTTTTAAGGAATCGGGAGAAGAAGGAGATAGCCGATAGAATCGCTGCGACGCTCGGCATCGAGGCAGATTTGCCGTGTGAAGGGGAACTTCGGATCGAGCGCTTTGACGGACAGACAAGAGCGATGGTAAAGGTGGAGGACGGGTGTGATTCTTTCTGTGCCTATTGTATCATTCCCTTCGTCCGAGGCCCCGTGAAAAGCCGTCCCATCGATGAGGCCGTAGCCGAGGTGGAGAGGCTGGCTCAAGCGGGCCATAGGGAGGTTATCGTAACAGGAATTCATCTCGGCGCATATGGTAAGGATTGGGGGGGCGAACTCTCCCTCGTTGATCTGCTCAGGGAGATAAGGGAGGTAGATGGGATAGAGAGGATAAGGTTAAGCTCCCTCGAACCGATGGATGTAACCGATGATCTGATAGAGCTTATGAGCTCAGATCCGAAGTTCGCTCATCACCTCCACATATCCCTCCAAAGCGGAAGCGATAGGATCCTTAAACTCATGAGACGCAATTACACCGCTGAACAATTCGCCGAGATAGTCCAGAAAGCTAGAGCGGCGATGCCGGATATCGGAATAACCACGGATATCATCGTGGGATTTCCAGGGGAGAGGGAGGAGGATTTTAGGGCAAGCTATGAGTTCGTCGAGAAGATGAGGTTCAGCCGCATCCATGTCTTCAGGTTCTCGCCCCGCCGGGGCACACTGGCCGCCAGGATGCCCGATAAAGTTCCCCCAAGTGTGATCAAAGGAAGAAGCGGGGAGATGATAGCTTTAGGTAGGAGATTAATGTGTCAATTCGCCGAATCGCTCGTGGGAACTAGGCAGAAGGTTCTACTTGAGGAGGAGAACGGAACAGGGATGTTGTCGGGATTCACCGGAAACTACGTCAGGGCGATCATAGAGGCTCCCCCTGAGATGAAAGGCCAGATAGTGGAGATTTTGATAAAGGATCACAGGGAGGAAAAGGTAATAGGGAAGGTTGAGGGGTACAAAGGTTAACCTTTGCACCCCTCAATCATGCTGCCTGCGATTGGGAGATAAGCTTGTTCAGCTTCCGTGCTAATCTCGATTTCTTCCTGTCAGCGGTTCCCTTTTTGATAACGCCCTTCTTGGCGGCTCTATCTAGCTTGCTCACGGCTTCCCTGAAGGCCGTCATCGCAGCCTCAAGGTCTCCGGAGGCAATTGCCTGTTCGGCCTTCTTAATGGCGGTTCTGGTCGCCGATTTTATCATTCTGTTCCTAAGCCGTTTTTTGGGATCAGCGCGCAGATGCTTATATGCGGATTTCTTATTCGGCAATTAACCTAACCTCCTCATGGAAATCAATGCTACTCACCAAACGCATAAATTATACCAACCTCGACTCAGTTTTTCAAGAATCCGCCGATTGATTTCCCATTGAGTGTAGTATCTATGGCTAATTGTCCGCCGTCCACAGCTCAACCGTCATTTGTAGCCATTAAGTCATTTGGCTTCGCCGTCATTTAAATGACGATAAATGACGACAAATGA
>CAZHVH010000267.1:0-5069 GCA_964535855.1 uncultured bacterium | reverse complement strand
TCTCTGCGTCCTCTGGGCCTCTGCGGTTCAAGCCTTCGAAGCGTTGAAAACCCCTGAAATTTTCATATACCCACTTGACCGGGAAAGGATGATATGTTATGCTTCGGACGGCATAAGGACAGGCACGGGGATCTGCCCCCACGATTTCGTGAGGCGTCAATGTGGATGAAATTACACAGGATCGATGATCCTCAAAGGTTAACTCAACTGATACGGAGGTTTTTCAGCCAAAGGCCCTGCGTGATCTCGGTCTACCATTTCGGATCGACAGCCGAGAAGGGGGAGGGACGCGATCTGGACATAGCCGTTTTCTGCTCGGAGGAGCTGGACGAGTTCAGATTGGGTAGCGAGCTTGAAAGGTTCCTCTTTGAAAACGGCATCAGACTCCCAGTTGATCTGAAGGTGATGAACAGAACGCCTATCTGGGCTAAATATGAGGTGATAAAGGGGGGCAGGAGGGTTTTCGCCCGTGAACCCGACGAAGCCGCAGAGCTGGAGGCTAGAGTAATAGATGAATACCTGGATTTCAAGCCGCTTATGGATACCTATACCCGTTTCTTCTTCAGGAGATTAAGGGATGAAGCTAAACGAAACCGTCCAACTCCTTCTGGAGGAGATGGATAAAGCTTTAAAAGACATAGACGATCTGTCGGGGATGATCAGATCGGTCGAGGATCTGAGGGATAGCTCCCTGCTTCTGCGGGCTTGCAGGGATGCCACCCTGGTCGCTATACAGGGAGCTATAGACATAGGCAACAGGATCATCTCAATAATGGGCTGGAGAAGGCCGGAAAGTTACAGGGATGTTTTCGAAGTGCTTCTTGAAAACGGAGTGATAGAGGAGAAACTGGCTTTTAAGCTTCAGGATCTGGCCGGGTTCAGAAATGTTCTCGTCCACCTCTATTGGAGGCTCCGGCTTGAAAGGCTCAAGAGGTTCATAGACCAGGAGCATAGATCTATAGAGAGGTTCAGGGATAACATAATCCGATTCCTCGATCAAGTTGCGGATGCGGTTGATCCGGATTTTCAGGGTGGATTTGAATCCACAGATGAACGAACCTAACGATCGTCTCCGGACGTCCCCTCCTGCCACGCATCTACTACCCTACTGTCTCTCAAAACTCTTAGTCCACCGGATTCTTCTCATCGAAGAATCTCCGCATTTCATCGACCGTCATGGGTTCGGATATTCTCCCTTCCTTGATATCTTCGTCGGCTTCTCTCTCCCCCTCCTGCCATTCCCTTGTCCAGAACCACTCCTGGTTTGCCGGTATCAGCTTCAGGGGTTTCATCAGAATCCCATCCTCGGTCACAAGCTATAGGGGCTAGGCATTCTTCTCGAATGCCTAGCCCCTACTTGACACTCCCCGTCCTTTCAGATATCCTTTAACCTGATAGATCGAGGAGGAGGGATTGGTATGCCCAAGATAACGATCCAGGAAGTGGAGACGGTGGCAAACCTTGCGAGGCTGGAATTCGACGAGGAGGAAAAGAAACAGTTCACATATCAGCTTGAAAGGATTCTCAGCTATATCGATAAGCTCAACGAGCTCGATACGGAGAACGTCGAGCCGACATCCCACGTCCTGCCGATAAGGAACGTCATGAGGGAAGATGAGGTCAAGCCCTCATATCCGAGGGAGGAGATGCTGAAGAACGCCCCTCGGCCGGTCGAAGGATATTTCGCCGTCCCAAAGGTGATCACCTGAGGAGGGAGATATGGAGCTATATAGCATGACGGCACATCAGCTTCGGGATCTTCTCAGGAAAGGCGAAGTCTCAGCGACGGATATAGTCAAGTCGGTGCTGGAAAGGATCGATGAGGTGGAGGGGAAGATCAAGGCATACATAACGATCACCGATGATCTGGCCTTGAGGAGCGCCGAGAAGGTGGATGAGCTGCTCGCCAAAGGGGAGGAGCTGCCGGATCTGGCCGGGATTCCCGTCGCCATCAAGGACGTCATATGCACGAAAGGGGTGCTGACCACCTGCGCCTCCAAGATACTGTACAACTTCGTCCCGCCGTATGACGCCACGGTGATGGTGAAGCTCAACCGTCAGATGATAGCGATGATCGGCAAGGCCAATATGGACGAGTTCGCCATGGGATCATCCACGGAGAACTCTGGGTTTTTCATCACGCGCAACCCGTGGGACCTGGATAGGGTTCCGGGAGGATCGAGCGGAGGCTCCGCCGCGGCGGTGGCCGCCGACGAGGCGATCTGTTCCCTGGGGTCGGATACGGGCGGCTCGATCAGACAGCCGGCCGCTCTGTGCGGCGTGGTGGGGCTGAAACCGACCTACGGAAGGGTCTCACGATTCGGACTCGTGGCCTTCGCATCGTCGCTGGACCAGATCGGGCCCATAACGAAGGACGTCGAGGACTGCGCCCTGATGATGAACGCCATATGCGGATACGATCCGATGGATTCCACATCGGCCGACGTGCCCGTTCCCGACTTCACGAAAAGCCTCATCCCCGAGGTCAAGGGCTTCAAAATAGGTGTGCCGAAGGAATACTTCATCGAGGGGATAGATCCGGAGGTGGAGACGGCCGTCAGGAAGGCCCTGGAGAAGTTCGAGGAGTTGGGGGCGAGCGTCGAGGAGATATCCCTGCCCCACACCGAATACGCCGTTGCCGACTACTACATCATCGCCTCGGCCGAGGCGAGCGCCAACCTGGAGAGATACGACGGGGTGAAATACGGATATCGGGCCGAAGGAGCCAAAGACCTCATCGACATGTATAAAAAGACACGCAGCGAGGGATTCGGAGCTGAGGTCAAAAGGAGGATCATGCTGGGAACATATGCTCTCAGCGCCGGCTATTACGACGCCTACTATCTGAAGGGACTGAAGGTGAGGACGCTGATCAAGAGGGATTTCGACGAGGCGTTCGAGAAGGTGGATGTCATCGTCACGCCCACCTCCCCCACCCCTGCCTTCAGGATAGGCGAGAAGGTGGATGATCCGCTGACGATGTATCTGTCGGATATCTTCACCATATCGGCCAATCTCGCCGGCATCTGCGGCATCTCCATCCCATGCGGCTTTAGCTCAGAGGGGTTGCCGATCGGGATGCAGATACTGGGGAAACCTTTTGACGAGGAGACGATCATCAGGGTCGCTTACGCCTTCGAGCAGAGCACGGATTATCACACCCTAAAGCCGAGGATAGGTTGATGGGGAAAAGGGAGATCGCCGTTTCCATCGCCGCGGGATTCGCCGGGGCGATCATTGGAGGGATGATAACCGGATGGCTCATCGGCTTTTCAGGCTACAGATCGTTGATCTCAACCCTGCTCATCGGCCTCCTTTCGGGATCGCTTCCCGGCCTCTTTGCCGCCGGGATGATCGGCGTTCCCATCGGGGCGGCCTTCGGCGGGGCGGGGTATCTGTGGGGACAGTTTTTAGACGTGAACTTCCACTTCAAAAGGGAGACGATAAGGTGGCTGATGAGGAGCCATCCGGGTTTAAGCCCTGAGGCCGCCACATCGATAGCTGAGGTTCAGAGACAGGGCGCCACGCCGTGGACCCTTTTCAGGGAGAGGATCGATGTGGCGGACGCCTGGTGGATCATCCTTTCGGCAGCCGTGGCCGCGTTGGCGGCGTTTTTGACGATCAATCTGATCCGGAGGGGAGAAGATGCCGGGCAAATATGAGACTGTTATAGGGTTGGAGATTCACGCCGAGCTTTCGACCGAAAGCAAGCTTTTCTGTAACTGCAAAACACAGTTCGGCGCCGAGCCGAACACACAGATATGCCCCATATGCACGGGCATGCCGGGGGTGCTGCCCGTCCTGAACAAAAAGGCTCTGGAGTATGCCATAAAGACGGCCCTGGCGATGAACTGTAAGATCGCCAAATTCAGCAAGTTCGACCGTAAGAACTATTTCTACCCGGACCTGCCCAAGGGGTATCAGATCTCACAGTATGATCTGCCGATCTCATACGGAGGATACGTGGACTTCGAGTTCAACGGCGAGATGCGCAGGGTGAGGATAAGGAGGATACACCTGGAGGAGGACGCCGGAAAACTCGTTCACGAAGGGGTGGGCGATGGAAGAATGAGCTACGTGGACTTCAACAGGGCCTCCGTGCCCCTCATCGAGATCGTCACCGAGCCGGACCTCCGTTCGCCCGCCGAGGCGGTGGCATTCTTCAAGGCCGTCAAGGAGATACTGGAGTACCTGGAGGTCAGCGATTGTAACATGGAGGAGGGAAGTTATCGGTGTGACGCCAACATCTCCGTCAGACCCCTCGGGAGCCAGGAGCTGGGGACGAGAACTGAGGTCAAAAACCAGAACTCGTTCAAGGCCGTCCAGGTCGCCCTGGAATATGAGGAGAAAAGGCAGATTAAAGTCCTGGAGAGGGGGGATAAGGTCGTCCAGGAGACCAGGCTCGTCGACGTCGAAAGAGGGATCACCATGCCGATGAGGCAGAAGGAGGAGGCCCACGACTACAGATACTTCCCCGAGCCGGACCTCGTGCCGATAGCGGTCGATGAGGATTGGATAGAGGAGATACGCAGGAGCATCCCCGAACTGCCCGCCCAGAGAAGGAGGAGGTTTGTGGAGGAGTACGGCATCCCACGCTATGACGCCGAGGTGCTGACCACCACCAGATATATAGCCGATTACTTCGAGGAGACGGCCAAGCTTTCGGGCGATCCGAAGGCGGCCAGCAATTGGATCATGTCGGACCTCATGAGCCTGCTCAACAGGGAGAACATCCCCATCACCCGATGTAAGGTCACCCCCAAGCATCTGAGCGACATGATAGGGATGATCGCCAAGGGCACGATAAGCACCAGGATAGCCAAGGAGGTGCTGGAGGAGATGTTCAAGACGGGAAAATCCCCTGAGAAGATCGTCGAGGAGAAAGGGCTGGTGCAGATATCGGATGAGAAGTTGATCTCGGAGATCTGCGACAGGGTTATAGCTGAAAACCCGGGCCCCGCCCAGGATTTCAGAAACGGCAAGCAGAAGGCGATCGGGTTCCTCATCGGACAGGTTATGAAGCTCACAAAGGGGAAGGCCAATCCGAGGCTCGTGAACGAGATCCTGCG
>CAZHVH010000266.1:0-5074 GCA_964535855.1 uncultured bacterium | reverse complement strand
CATCCCATAGCACCTTCAAAACTTCAAGTGATTCCGATTTGATACACTCCTGAGCAGGCATATGTCTCACCTCCACGATAACAGGGGTATTATACCACGAACCTCCCACGCGATCAATCAGGGCTTTTCACCGGCGCTGTAGTGGCAGGCCCCCGTGCCTGCCAGAATCGAGGGCACGCACAGGGGCATGCCCCTACCTATGCTCGATTATGCCAAATCATTGAAAAGCCCCAGCGATCAATCATCTCCATTGAAAAAACTCCTCAGATAGGAGATAATTATGAATGCTGCGTACTGTGTAATATAAAGGGGGAAACCGATGATGAAGCCTATCTTAGCTATTTTATTAGCCTGTCTCCTTTTAGCTGCTTCAGGTGGGATCTGCGGGACGTTCCTCGATACATTTGACGAGGGGGAACTCAACCCCGATAATTGGACGGTGATCGCCGATTCAAATGGGACGGCCACCGTTGAGAGTGGCAATTTGAAGATCGTCGGCGGGGCAGGTGGAAGCTGGAACATAACGGGCATCAGGTTTAATCAGACGGTGGACATAAGTGGTGAGAAGCTTGTGGTCGAATGTGACGCCTTACCTGCTGGCGAGGAATTCCTTTTGGCCTTTAGCACCACTCCGACCAGAGGAGACCCCTGGGACGCTCAAAGTTACTGGGCTTGGCTCGTCATGGATAAGCTATGGCAGTGGGAATCAAATGCTCAGGGACCTAAGGCCAGCATCAATCCCTTCTTCCAATTCCCCATTGATCAGACCGAATGGCATCACTTCAAGGTGGAGATAAATCCCACAGGCGACAAGGATAAGTATGAGACCTACACGATCGTGGATGATGGAAAAGTCGGAGAGGCCAAGGCGACTCTTGACATAATGGGAGCTGATCCCTCGACGATCTACATTCACATCTGTGCCGGTTATCACGCTTTCACGAAACCTACGCTGGTCGATAACGTCGCCATCTCGGCGGACTCCATTGAAGGGAATATAGATGTTGAGCTTCAGGAGAAGTTGTGCCTCACATGGGGCGAGCTTAAAGCAAGGTGAAGGAATCAACCTCAAGGGATTCGACGGGACGGTCTACCTCGGGGAGAACCTGATAGAGGACGCCGATAAGGTGATCGAAAGGATCAGATTGCTCGACAAGAGGCTCCTCCTCATCAGCAACGAACCAATCGTCATGAGGGATCGGCAGGTTCGCGTACTATTACGTCCATGTAACATACGCTCCGGCACCCAGGTATGATCCAGCCCCGTTTGGATGATCATCTGAGGGTGCAGGTGCAATCGCCTGTCCTATGCCCTCAGCGGCGACGGTTACCTGACCTATCGCGACTCATCATGAAATCGAAAATGTAATTCATCAAAGGTATGCGAGGTGGAGGGCGATCTCCTGGAAATCGAAGTGGATAAAGGCGAGATCACCCTGGTCTCCAGGGGGAAACAGGGGAAGATTGATCACCGTTAGGCTGAGGAGGAGTAAAATGAGAACGATAATTCTCAGCATAGCCGTTCTCGGATGTGTAGGCTATGGGGTTAAAGAGGCTTTAAGCGACGTGAATATCCATGAAATTCCGATCGAAGCCGAACATATGGATGTCATCAAAGGATGGGTTGTTGAAGGGGGAAGTTACTTCAACGGACAACCGAACCTATGGAGCGGAGCTAGGCTGACCTCTGACGCCTCGGACGAGGAGGCGATAGCCGAGAAGATAATCTGCATCCCTGCCACGGGGACATATCTTCTGTGGGCGCATTATGAGAGCGCCTACGGATTCGGCTCGGTTTTCACGGTTGAGATCGAACAGAGCGGTGAGGTGCAATCCGCCACGTTCGGAAGGAAGGACGATTTTAAGTACTTCCCCTTCGGCATCGGCTGGGCGGTACAGGGGCCATGGTATTACCATAACACCGACTACGTTTATCAATGTGCGGAGTTTCATCTAAGGAAAGGGGAAGCTATCGTCCGGTTGGTTAAGAGGGAGAACGAACAGCCGGCTGCCATGCGAGTTGTAGATTTCCTCTTCCTGACTACTGATCCCTCACGCGATCCCGGCGACAATTGGGCGTGGAGGGGAAATAGAAAACCGCGTATCATATCCAAGTTCAAGAAGCCGCTCTACCTGAAGGTGGAACATATCGGAGGCGATAGACCCGTACTGCCGATGATCTCGCCGCGGCTCTGGCTGATCGGATACTATAAAGGACCGATGGACGAGTATTACATCCTGTCCGATCGGCTGGTGAGGAAAGATCAAGGGGAACCGGAGAAAGGAAGGTGGCTCAAACCGGGCGAATCGAGCGGATGGTTAAAGATCAACCTTTACACGGCGTGCCCGGGATGGTTGATCCTCACCAAACCGGAGGGGACGGAGCTACGGGTTTCAGTCAGCTACAGCCCCGATGGCTCCGAGTCTGAAACGTTCAAGTGGGTGGGGAAACGGCTCGATCTGATCTGCTCCGTGGACAAACCGAGATATGAAAGAGAACTGCTTGGGGGGAGGAAGGTGACGAGCTTAAAGGAATTGGCGGAGCGTAAGACACGGATCATCCGGAATTACGAGGTTCCCGGGAGGAAGGCACGTCGGATATTCCTCCGCACGGCGATCGGAGGGCCGGGAGGGGAAATCACCTCGATGGCGAAGCTCGCCTCGGCGATGGGTATCAACGCCGCCTCATATGGAATCCCGCCCCAGATCTACGCTCGTAATGCACCCGACATCGGATTCAACACCTCACGTGGCTTCCTCACCGTCCAGAACTGCTTCATCAACAGAGCCTGTCTCGAAGGCGATTTCAGAGAGCTGGAAAGGAGGCTTCGAGAGCTGCACAACAGCTACGTGAGGAAAGGTCTGGGAGATATACCGGTAACGTTCAAGCTCATCGAGGAATCAGGGCCTCCCGCTTTGACGGAGCTGAGAGGGTGGTCGAAGATGAGCGTGATGTTCAGGGATTACCTGAGGGAGGAGGGCGTTCGACCCGAGGAGGTACTGTCGCGCGATGACCTGGCGAGGATCGCCGCGGGTGGTAGGGGCGTAACTGAGGAGAAGCTCTGGGAGATGGTCTCTTTGGGGACAGGGAGCTACAGGGAATCGATCGAAAACCCCGCTTTGTACTACCATTCACACCGATTCCGGGCGTTGATGATCGCTCGAGCAGCGGCCCGGACAACTCGCCTGCTTGAGAGTATCTGGGGGGAAGGAACCTACACGGATTCAGGGAGCATTTATCCTCCTGCCGGCGATCATCCGGTTATGGAGCGTGGTATTGAACCGTTCACGCTGTTTCGAGAGCGGGGCGTCACCTGGTATCGCAGTGAGATGAGCTGGGGATTCGGCGGCCTCCCAAGTTTCCTAGGCCCTCAAACGGCCTCCTATGAGGCGGCGCTGGCAAGGGCGTTAACGAAATATCACAACTGTCCTTTGGGCACTTACCTGATCTGCGATCCCAATCGTGGATACACGGGTGATTTCATCGAACGGTACGCCCTCGGCCTGTTAGCCCAGGGGTTCAGGGATCTGGAGGTTTATACGCTCTCATATCCCGCCGAATGTTCCTATATCGCCTCATCGGATATCCATAGGGGGATCAAGCGGATAAGCTACATAGCAGGAGCTATCGAGGATCGGCTGCTATCGAGCAAGGTCATCGGCGCCGAGATAGCTGTAGGATGGAGCATGACGAGCGACATATGGGATCTGGCCGTTCCGGAACATGACCCTAAGCTGTTGAGCAATAACATCTATCCGCAGGAGAGATACCTGCTCTACCTGCTCCTCCGGCATGCTCAGTTTCCCGTGGACATCCTCGGCGAGAGGGATCTGACCGACGGGTATCTGGGGAGGTATAAGGTCTATTTTCTGATCGGCGACCACCTACGTCCGGAAGCCGCCGAGACGCTGCGAAGATGGGTTGAGAACGGAGGCACTTTGATAGCTCCGGCTGGCGGCGGACTTCGGGATCATTACGATCGACCTCTTAAGACGATGATGGAACTTTTCGGCATTGAAGGGACGCATCTGGAGAAACGGCAGAACTGTATGCGACCGAAGCTGGAGCTGCTACACGCTAGGCCGCTCGATCGCATCCGTTTCGACTTCAACGGATGTAAAGGGGAGATGGATGTATACGCCTACAGACAAAGCTTCAAGCTGGCCGGAAGAACCGAAGTTATCGGCCGGTTTT
Source organism: uncultured bacterium (assembly GCA_964535855.1). Lineage (GTDB taxonomy): Bacteria > Poribacteria > WGA-4E > B28-G17 > B28-G17 > JAGGXZ01. The sequence goes on along the minus strand of CAZHVH010000266.1, from coordinate 879 downwards.
TGGACGGAACGCCGGCGATCATAATCAACGAATACGGGAAGGGAAGGGCGATACTCATAGGAGCTTTGCCGGGCCTGGCTTACGTCAAGCCCGCCATCCCGATGCTGCCTTATGGCCGAGGTGGCACGGGCGAGCTATCAGGGTTTACCCCGACCGAATTCGATGGGAGGATCAGGGAGCTCATCGCCACGTTGATCGGCCTTGCAGGTGTGAATCCTCCGGTCATAACATCGCATCCATCGGTTGAGGCCATCCTCTTGGAGGATAGCGATAAACGACGACCGTATATCGCCATCGTCAATTACGATCCTAACCCAATTGAGGGATTGAAGGTGAAATTAAATTTGGAAGGTCGATGGAATTTAGCTAGGGTCGACTTCGCCCGCGGCGTCCGCGAGAGGATAACGCCTGAGGGAACGGAACTCCTCTTTGAGGAACCTTTTCACAAGTTCTGCTTTTTGGAGCTGCGATGATCCTCCCAAGCGGTTTGATAGCCCTACGGCGCTGCTACGGTTTCGAGGCACCGAAAGCTGCGTCGTGGATGGGTGTCGCTTCGTCAACTCCGGCGGAACAGGGGCGCGGCTTGACCTGTACCGCTAGGAGATAGGGGGCACGCCCCTGTGCGTGCCCCAAACCCGGCAGGCACAAGGAGGAACGGCGAATGGCGAGTAGCGAGTGGTGATTCTCCCCCATTCGCTGCTCGCCATTCGCTACTCGCTACAATTACAGCGCCGGTGAGAAGCGTTGAAAACCCCTAGCGATCAATCATCTCTGTTGAAAAAAAACCTCAGATGATAGATAATTAAGGTGCTCTGTGTGGGGGTCTTAAGGAGAAACCGTCTTACTATCATTGAGTAGGACGAGAAAAACCGCTTGAAA
>CAZHVH010000265.1:0-5076 GCA_964535855.1 uncultured bacterium | reverse complement strand
ATCGCGGGAGATCCGCCAGGATAGGTCTTTACCTCCATGCCGCCGGATACTACTGTGCCTCGAAAGGCGCTATAGAGCTCGATGATTATGAGGGCAACACGGGTTATTTCCCCCTGAGCTATAGAACCTCGATGAATCCGTTCGCCCTGATCGGCAACATAGAGGGAGATCCGGGGAACGTGCATCCGGAGAAATACCCAGAGCCTATAGACTACATACTGCTGTGGGGTTCGAAAGATCAATCCCCTGTCCGCGAGTGGATCGAGAAAAATTACAGGTTGATCCACTCGCGGGGCAGGTTAAAGCTATACAAGCGCATATCCTAGACATCGTTCCTTAACGTTGACCCCGATTGTCCTCATCTGCTATACTATAGCTCGGAGGTTGGAGATCCGTCGGGCATAGGGGATAGAAGGCGGAGGTGATAGAGATGAAGGATGAGAGATTCATTCCCGCCTATCAGAAGCTTAGCGATAAGGAGTTCAGGGATAAGATCGAGGCGGCCAGAAACATGCTCGCCGAATGTAAGCTCTGCCCGCGGGAGTGCGGCGTAAACCGACTTGAGGGCGAGGTAGGGGTCTGCCGCTCCGGCCTTCAGATCAAGGTCTCAAGCGCTGGTCCGCACTTTGGCGAGGAGCCGGAGCTGGTTGGTATAGGCGGATCAGGAACCATATTCCTCACCAACTGTAACTTGAAATGTATCTTCTGCCAGAACTACGAGATAAGCTGGCTCGGAGAAGGATATGGATGCTCGATCGAGTCGGTCGCCCAGATGATGTTATCCCTTCAGAGGCGGGGATGTCATAACATAAACCTGGTTACTCCAACGCATTTCATGCCTCAGCTGTTGGAGGCGATATATCTCGCCTCCAGGGAGGGACTGGAACTGCCGATCGTCTACAACTGCGGAGGATATGAGAGCATTAAAGCGCTGAAGATATTAGATGGGGTGGTGGACATCTACATGCCGGATCTGAAATACGGCGATAACGCCTCCGGCGCCAGATATTCCGGCGTTAAGGACTACTTTGATAGGGCGAAGGAGGCCATTAAAGAGATGCACAGACAGGTTGGGGATCTACAGGTAGATAGGTTCGGGATAGCTAGGAGAGGGTTGATAATCAGACACCTTGTCATGCCCAACAACATCGCTCGGACGGACAAAGTCCTCAAGTTCATCGCCTCTGAGATCTCCCCCCATTCGTACGTCAACGTTATGGATCAATACCGTCCGACCTTCAGGGCCAACCTGTATCCGGAGATAAACAGGAGGATAACACAGTCAGAATATCTTGAAGCCCTCAGTCTTGCCAGGAGCTTGATCGATTGGCGGCCGGAGCAGGAAGGGGAATAACCTATACGGTGGCGATCGATTCGCTGAGCGTCTGAACGAGGAGGGGATCAAACCTGCCCCCCGCCTCCTGATGCAGCAGTTTCAGGGCTTCATCTGGCCTCATAGCTGGCCGATATCCCCTTGGGGATGTCATGGCGGCATATGCCTCAGCCACGGCGATTATCCTGGATTCAAGCGATATGCCGTTTGAGTCAAATCTGTTATGATGGTGTGATACCGGCTCGGCGTACGGCCTGAGGAACCTCACCCCGCTGAAAATCCTGGCAACAGCCTCTGCTCTCTCTCTCATGAGTCTGAGGTCCGACTCATCGAGCGGCCCCGGCTTGGATACGATCTCATCCATGCCTATCTCGCCGAGCTCACGGATCATGCCCAGCTCCGCTAGATAGTCGATCTTCTCAGAGGGTAGGCTCAACCCTTCGGCGATCTGACGGGCATATTCTGAGACCTTCCTGGAGTAGCCGTCCAAAAACGGGGAGCGCCTCTCCAAAACATCGCATAGTTTCCCCACGCCCTCCACATACCTGACCCGCATGTCCGTCAGCGTCTCGGCGATGACGGCGGCGAACTCCTCCACGATCCTCTCCTCATGCTCACTAAACGGCTGATCGTCCGATCTATCGGTGAGATTTATGACCCCGATCCTAAGCTCCTCCTTGAGGATCGGAGCGCAGATGAAGGAGTTGGACCGGTATCCCCTTCCGTTCCCCGTGGGGATTCCCTCCTTCAGGACGTCATCGGTCCATATGGCTTTTCCCTCCATCAATGCCCTTCCCGCTATGCCTTCACCTATCTTGACCTTTACCTTTCTTCTCACCGATTCGTCCAGGTTCTTCGTCACCTCGAACTTGAGGAGATCTTCTTTAGGATCGAGGATCATCAGAGATGCCCTCTCCACATGTAAGGCTTGAGTCAGCATCGTCAGAGCGAGCCAGAGGAACTCGTCCGTTAATGAGTCCCAGGCGTTTGTCCGGCTGTAGCCCAAAGGCGGTTTGACGCTGAAGAGATCGATCAGCTCCCTCAGATCGGACTCGGATGGGGTTTGGATCGTATCGCCGCCCATCTCCTTCCCCCTCTCCATGGCTTTCCGGGCAAGGTTTACCAAGGTTTCAGGATGATCCACGTCCCCGGGACAGGTTGCTATTCCAATCGTGAGCGAGGGTCGATTGTTATCGCTCCTGATCCTATCGCGGACCCTACGGGCAACCCTGAGCGCCCCTTCCCTATCGGCCTTCGTCAGCAGGACCAGGAACTCATCGCCTCCATATCTACATATCGAATCCTCCGCTCTTATGCTCTCCCTGATCTTCGAGGCGATCTCATGGAGGATTTGATCGCCAACCCTATAGCCGTAACGTTTGTTGAAATCATCGAATCCATCCAAATCGATGTAGATAAGGGAGGCGGGGATTTTGTTCCTGCGAGAGAAATTTATCTCTTTGCGAAGATGATCCAGGAAAACGGGGTATCGATAGGTTCTAGTTATGGGATCGAAATAGTCGGATGGAACGGGGACCTGACGAAGATGAAGTATGGAGTGAGCGGCCTTAACCCCAAATATCCTTGCCAGTTCCAGATCCTCGCTGGAGTAGGCGTCCGGCCGTTTTGAACCTATCTGGATCACACCTACCGGATAGCCGTAGGAACGCATTGAAACCGCCAGAATGGATCTCGTCTCCCTACCGAACGGATATGGGTCCCCCCCGTATTTCGTCAAATCCGGTATGTAAATGGGATCGATGGACCGAAGCGCCGAGGCAGCGATCGAATTCGAAAGCGGCCTCGATGGCCAAATCCCTCTCTCCCCCTCGATCGTCCTCAGGCTTAATTCCTCCTCATCGGAATCCCAACTGAACACCGCACATAGGTCATAATCGAGTATCTCCCTCATAAGGTGGGGCAGAATCAGGTATGCTCCCTCTTCATCTCTGCTAAGCAAGATCGGTTCGATCTCAAACAGAAAGTTTACCTCCTCCGGCCTTCTGGATACCAATTCCTCCCTCAACAGCTCCATCTTTTCCCCCAATTTAAGATGATCACTCCGCCTGGCCTCCCGTCAAGGGAGATAGCTCAGGAGAAGTTTGCCCCGAAATTTAGCAAAAACCGTTCCAGGGATGACAGGCTGAATTTATTGGGTTTGAGAGCCTTCCACGCGGCCCCGTATGTAGATAGTTTACCAAAGAGAGCAATTATGAGCATACATGAAATCGGCGAAGAAGTCAATAGGTGGGATACCTTGCGTCCAAGTTATGGAAAATCGTAAAATATACGGCGGCGAACTGAAGAAGGAGGTGAAATTGAGCTCCCGCAGACGCTGCGTTTTAATCCTCGCCGATGGAGCGAGACCTGATGTGATCTGGGAGCTTATGACTAGGGGAATGCTCCCAAACATCGAGCGGTTTCTTGTGGAGAGAGGAGGATTTCACGAGGCGTCTTCAGCCTTCCCCTCAGTTACCGGATGCGCTTACCTACCGATCATCACCGGATTCACGCCAGGGGAGTGTAACGTTCCTGGCATGTGCTGGGTGGATAGGAGGTTTTTGGGTGTCAGAAGTTTCCATCTTGATAGATACAGAGATTATCTTGGAGTTCACAGCTATCTGTTCAATCGTGATATATGCCCTACCGTGAAAACCCTCTTCGAGCTGGCGGACAATCCGATGAACATCTTCAGCATCGTCTCGCGCGGGTGCGACTTCAGAGGGGACGTCACCAGATACACGCGAGGGTTAAGATGGGTTTGGGCCCATCTAAGTGGGGGATGGGACAAGGTCGATCTAAGAGCTAGGGAACTTGCCCTCAAGGGCATCGAAGAAGGGCGTGATTTTATCTTCCTTCTCCTGCCGTCCATAGATGCCCTCTCACATAGATCAAGCCCGCTATCGGATGAGGTCATCGAAGGATATGTAAGGCTTGATGAGACGGTCGGGGAGATCGCCCGAGCGACCGATCCGGAGGAGACAATGATCGTCCTGACGAGCGATCATGGTCTGAGCGAGACCCAGGTTCATTTCGGCCTGGCGGAGTTCTTCAGCCGGCTTGGATTCAAGACCCTCCACTCCGCTAGAAGGTGGAGATTGAATCCTGACGTGGCGGTCATGCCTTCCGGCGACGCTATGGCTCATATCTACGTGAGGCCGGAATCGGGATGGGCTGAGAGGTGTTACTACCCCGAGTTACGCCGGCTTGGCAGACACAAGATCGATCTGGTGGAGTTGCTCCTCGATATAGAGGCCGTCGACCTCGTAGCTGCGGGGGCTCCGTCCGGAGGCGTTATCATCTCCTCCCGCCTTGGAGAAGCATATGTCGAACTTGAGGAGGATGGGACGATCACATATCAGGTTCTGGAGGGCGAAGATCCGTTCGGGTATCCTCCGTTTCCCAGAAGGATCTCCGATAGGGAGCTGCTCGAACTGAGCATAGACACGGACTATCCCGACGCGCCTTATCAAATCCTGAAGCTTTTCACCTCTCCGAGGTCAGGAGATATCATACTATCTGCCTCTCAGGGATGTGAGCTCAGGGCTCAATCCAGGAGGTTCATCCATAACTCCGGCCATGGCTCGCTCAGGAGGGAGCATATGCTTGTGCCATTTCTGTTGAACCACCCCCTCACCAGAATCGGTCCGTTTCGTACTGCCGATATCTTTTCGATTTTAGTTGAATTCCTCATTGACAAAACTCTCTAAATGTTATATATTGCAATAAAACGAAGGGGCTTC
>CAZHVH010000264.1:0-5081 GCA_964535855.1 uncultured bacterium | reverse complement strand
TCGCCCTATGGCATGTATCCCAGAGGTCCGGGATATATAAGGATGAGCTTCATCTTCGACACGCTAGTGTGGAAGGACAGAGGGGGATTCATCCCCGCTCTCGCACAGAGCTGGAGATATATCCCCGGAGAAAACGCCTTCCTCTTCAGCCTGAGGAGGAATGTCACGTGGCAGGACGGCGAGTCCTTCATGGCGGATGACGTTGTCTTCACCTTCAACTACATCAGGGAACATCCCTGGGAGTGGGTCGACCCGAGGATAGTCAGCCGCGCCGAGAGGATAGACGATCATACGGTGAAGCTCTATTTATCCAAACCCTTCGCGCCTTTCCTCTCGGATGTCGCCGGCACCCTGCCTATCCTGCCCAAACACATATGGGAGAACGTGGATAATCCCAGGGAATTCGGAGGAAAGGAGGCGGTCGTCGGAACGGGACCGTACAGGTTGGTGGACTACAACAGAGCTCTGGGAACCTATCTCTATGAGGCGTATGACCGGTATTATCTGGGGAAACCGGAAGTGGATAGGATAAAGTTCGTAAAGGTCAGCGAGGAGATGGCGCCAGTAGCGCTCAAGAGAGGGGAGGTGAACGCCGCATCCGTTCCACCGGAAGCCGTTGACGATTTAAGGAAAGCCGGGCTGTATATCGAAGAAGCCCCTCCAACATGGGCGGCTGTGTTGATGATAAACCACAGGAAGGAGCCGCTCTCATCCAAGGAGTTCAGACATGCGCTAGCATATGCCATCGATAGGGGGAGGATCGCCCGCATAGCGAAGAGAGGCCACGCCATTCCCGGAAACCCGGGGCTGATTCCCCCGTCGAACCGACTCTGGTATAACCCGAAGGTCGAACGGTATGAATGCAATCCGTCCAAAGTCAGGAAGATCTTGGAGAGCCTCGGATACACTCGCGGCAAGGATGGATACTACGAGAAAGGGGGAAAAAGGCTGGAGCTTGAGCTCCTCGTCGGCTCGGTCTTCAGGGAGGATTTCGAGAGGGTCGGTGAGCTCGTAAGGGAAGATCTCAAGAGGGTGGGCATAAAGGTGAACCTCAGACGCCTGGAGCCCAAATCGGTGGATGTCAGGATCAAGAGCTGGAACTTCGACCTCGCCATAACCGGCCACGGTGGGCTCGGCGGCGATCCGGAGATACTGAACAAGGCGATAATCGGCGAAAGCTTCATAAGCGTCAGATATCGACGAAATCGAGAGCTCGTCGATCTGCTGAACCGACAGCTACGGCAGATGAACGAGGAGGAAAGAAGGAGGACGGTGTTCAGGATCCAGGAGATATATGCCGAAGAGCTGCCGGCGATAACGCTCTATCATCCCAAGTGGTATTGGGCCCATGATGGAACCGTCGATATCCGCTATGTGAAAGGCGGGTTGGCTTCGGGGATACCGATCCCGCTCGATAAGCTGGCCTTCATGAGATATCGGGAGAGATGAGGGTTAAGGCCGTAAATTACGGGGTGGCGTTTCTCGCTATCCTGTTCCTCAACTTTCTGCTGCCGAGACTTATGCCCGGCGATCCGCTGATGGCGATCTACGGGGAGGAAGCGCTGCTGCAGATGACGCCTCAGCTCAAGGCACATCTCCTGGAGAGGTTCGGCCTGGATAAGCCCATCTGGAAGCAGTTCCTTATATATCTCTCCTCGCTCATGAGAGGTGATCTGGGCTACTCCTACTACCGGAACGCCCCTGTCTCGAAGGTGATACTCTCCCACCTCCCCTGGACGCTCTTATTGGTGGGCACCGCCCTCATCCTATCGGCGATCCTCGGGGTGATAGCCGGGATAGAATCGGGATGGAGGAGGGGAAGATCGCTCGATAGAGCGCTCCTGGTGGGTATGATGTCCACATCGGGTTTTCCGAGCTTCTTCGTCGGTGTCCTTCTGCTGCTCTTCTTCGGCGTGATCCTGGGAGTGCTTCCGTTACAGGGAGCAAAGACGGCCTATTCGGATCTGTCAGGGTTGTCGTTGGCGCTGGATATCCTGAGACATCTCGCCTTGCCGCTGGCGACCCTAGTCGTGCTTTTCACCTCTGCGAACTATCTTCTGACCAGGAACACGATGGTGATGACGTTGGGTGAGCCGTTCATACTGACTGCCAAGGCCAAGGGGTTGACGGAGGCGAGGGTGAGATACGTACATGCCGGGCGGAACTCGTTGCTGCCCGTCCTTACCTCCACCGGGGTTCAATTCGGGACGAGGATCGTGGCGGGCGCGCTGTTCGTGGAGGTGGTTTTCTCATATCCAGGGATGGGAGGGCTGATCTACAATTCGATTCTCATGCGAGATTATCCCGTCCTACAGGGATGCGCTCTCATGGTTACAGCGCTTGTTTTGACAGCCAATTTCATCGTCGATCTCCTATATGTGAAGCTCGATCCGAGGGTGAGGGGAGATGGGTGAGGTTTTAAGCGAATTGAGCAAGGATAGCTTCGGCAGGATCGGCCTTGGGGTGTTCTCCCTCTTTCTGCTCCTCGCCTTGGTCTCGCCCCTCATAACCGGCGATCCGATGTTGCACTCGACGTCCGTTCTCAACCCGCCCTCATCGGAACATATGCTGGGTACGAACGACGTGGGGCAGGATATATGGTCGAGGCTCATTCGGGGAGTCAGGACATCGATCCTGGTCGCCGTGGGGGTTGGCATCCTGACCACACTGATCGGCGCCATCGTTGGGGTTTCCGCCGGGCTGATAGGGGGGATATACGATGAGGTGCTCATGAGGATCGTAGATGCTCTGCTCGCCATACCCGCTATCGTCGTGTTGATACTGATCGCCTCATTCCTGAGGCCCACCCTCTGGACGCTTATCCTCCTCATCTCCATCCTACATTGGCAAGGCGGGGCGAGGATAATGAGGGCACAGACGCTGTCGCTCAAAGAGAGGGCTTACATCTCGGCCGCGAGGGCCTTCGGAGCGGGCGGAGGATATCTCATCCTCAAACATGTGATGCCAGGCCTGGGTCCCATCCTCATCTCCTCCTTCATCTATAGCGCTAGGATGGCGGTCTTTATGGAGGCAGGGCTGGCGTTCATAGGGATCGCTGATCCCACGACGGTCAGTTGGGGTGCTATGATGCATCACGCCTTGAAGTTCTATTACCTTCCGGTATGGAAGTGGTGGCTGCTGCCGCCCGGAGCGGCGCTGTCGCTCCTGATACTCTCCTTCACCTTTTTGGGGTACTCATTGGAGAGGATCATAGAGCCGAGGTTGAGAAATGCTTGAGATATCGAATCTGAGGGTCAGATATGGCGAAAGTGAAGTCCTCAAGGGGATAAACCTGAAGGTGGATAGGGGCGAGATCCTCTCGATAGTCGGGGAATCCGGAACCGGCAAGACGACGCTCGGTCTCAGCATCATGGGCCTTTTAAGAGAGCGGTCGGCAAACGCATCGGTCGAAGGTAAGATCCTTCTGGGTGGTGTGAACATAAGGGAGCTCGACGAGAGGGAGTTAAGGAGGATAAGATGGAGGAGGATCTCCATGGTCTTCCAGAACGCCGAGGACGCTTTGAATCCCCTCTACACCGTGCTCGACCAGGTGAAGGAGCCTCTAGCGAAGGTCTGTTCCGACGAAGCGGCGGAGAAAAAAGCTCGACATCTGCTGGAGACGGTGGGATTTCCCCCTAACCGCATCGGGGCATATCCACACCAGCTCAGCTTGGGCGAAAAACAGCGGGCGTTGATAGCGATGGCGTTCATATGCGATCCCGACGTGGTGATCCTCGATGAACCCACATCCTCCCTGGATCTCATCTCCAGAGGGGATATAATCCGCTTGCTGAGGGAATTGGGAGAGAATCGGGCGATGCTGCTTATAACCCATGACCTTGCGACGGCGGCGAGGCTCTCGGACAGGACGGCAGTTCTATACGGCGGATATATCCTCGAGCTCGCCCCGACCCAGCTCCTGCTCTCCGAACCCAGACATCCCTACACCAGAGGGTTGATCCGATCCTATCCCGACATGAGAAGGACTAAGGATCTGCAGGGCATGAAGGGGAGAGTGGAGTTTGTCGAAAAAGGCTGTCCGTTTTATCCCCGATGCACTCAGGCGATCGAGACATGCCTGATTAAGGAACCAGAGCTGAACGAGATCGGCGACGGAAGATGGATAGCCTGTCATAGAGGTGGGATAATACCGCTGCTTGAGGTGAGAGGGTTGACTAAATCCTTCGATACGTTCAGAGCGGTCGATTCCGTCGATCTGACGCTCTTCGAGGGTGAGACGCTGGCGCTTATAGGTGAGAGCGGAGCGGGCAAAACGACCCTCGCTAGGCTCATAATGGGATTGCTGGAGCCCACCGAAGGCGAAATCCTCCTGGAGGGCAAAAGGGTGGGGGAAAGGGGAAAGGAGTTCTTCAGAAAAGTACAGATGATCTTTCAAAACCCCAGAGAATCCCTCTCACCTCGCCTGAACGTGTTGGAGGCGGTCAGGGAACCCTTGGACGTGCAGGGGATCGGGGCGAAGGAGGAGAGACGCGAGAGGGTTAAGGCGGTCCTCGAAGAGGTCGAGCTGCCCTCTGACGAGAGGTTTCTGAGCAGATATCCGCATGAGCTGAGTGGCGGCGAGGTACAGAGGGTCGTTATCGCCAGGGCATTGGTTTTAAATCCCAAACTGATAATAGCGGATGAGCCGACATCATCCCTGGACCCCAGCGTTCAGGCGAAGATCATGAAGCTCCTCAACGATATACAGGAGAGGAGGGGATTGGGGATGTTGTTCATCACACATGATGTAGCCCTGGCGAGGAAGATAAGCGACAGGGTAGCTGTCATGCGATCCGGAAGGATAGTCGAGGAGGGACGTTCCGAGCTCATATTATCCTCCCCATCCCATCCCTATACAAAGGCTCTCCTCAGGGCAGCTACAAACTGATCGGGCGGACTCCCTTGTCCTTCAACCCAAAATGGGTTATCCTTTTATCCGGGAGATCCACTCCGCCGTCCATCATCTGTTGCAGTCCGCGGCGTAATAGCGGCGGACGGTGGATGTTTATTTTCGGATAGGAGGTAAGGAGATGGAATGGAAATATGATCTGGCGAAGTTCATTCCGTTCAGGGACAGGGAG
>CAZHVH010000263.1:0-5103 GCA_964535855.1 uncultured bacterium | reverse complement strand
ATAGCGATGCTTCATGTTCATAATCACTTTAGGTGACATTTTACGTGGGTTAAAGCGGTGACTTGCATCGGCGATGTCGTTGTGATATACTTGCTATACAAATACCAAGGGAGGGTGAGAGATGGCCAAGATAAGGATAAAAGCCGGTGATGTGTCGATGGAAGCCGAACTGAACGACTCTCCCACTGCCCAGAAGATCCTAAAGGCTCTGCCGATAGAGGGCAGGGGTAGCAGATGGGGCGATGAGATCTATTTCTCAATACCGGTCGAAGCCAATCTGGAGCCCGATGCCAATGACGTGGTCTCGAAGGGAACCCTTGGATATTGGCCCCCCGGAACGGCCTTCTGTATCTTCTTCGGCAGAACGCCTGCAAGCAGGGGGGATGAGATAAGGGCAGCCAGCCCCGTCAACATAATCGGTAAGCTTCTGGGAGACCCTGAGGAGTTCAAAAAAGTTAAAAGCGGCACCAAGGTCATAATCGAAAAAGCAGAGGGGTGAGGACCACATGTCGCTGGAAGATGAGGAAAAAAAAGAGCTCCTCGAGAAAATAAGAGAGCATCGCCGTAAGATATGGCTCGGCGAGGTGGCCGATTCCAGACTTCGAAAGGAGAAGGAGATAAAGAGGAGGATACTGGAGAGGGAGGAGGAACCTCCGGCGGAACCGCTTGTGACGAAGCCGATTAGAAAAAGAAGGTCCAAGTCCGAAAGGGAGTTCTGGCAGGAGGGGGAAGGCGAGAGGGATAAATCCGGGGCGGGGATTATCGTTCTGGTGATAAGCGGTCTCATCACATCCATAGCGATAGGTGTTCTGATAGGCTATCTGCTCGCCACGTTCCTGTGAGGTGATACACATGCGATATGCCATGCCTTTTATCGTCATGATCTTCATCCTCTCCTCCACCTTCGCCTTATCGCATGATTATTATCCGCTGGCCGACGGCAACTACTGGATGTTGAGGAACACCGATCCGGATGATCCCAAGACGAGGGTGATCAAACTGGAGAGCTATGGTGAGGAGGAGGGGGTCTACCTTCTGACCCGTCAGACCAACGATGAGGCCGATACGTTCCTGATAAAAGAGGCGGAGTCCGGAATAGAGCTTCTCGAATCCCATGTTAAAACCTTTTTCGGCGATGTTGACTTCAAGTACGATCCGCCCCAGACGTTCTTCCCCAAAGAGCTTTTCCCAGGGCAGATGTGGACGGTCTCCGGAACGACGAAGCTCGGCGATCTGACGATAAACTCCATCAGCAGGGCAACAGTTGAGGGAGCGGAGAACGTCGAAGTTCCAGCCGGCTTTTTCAAGGATTGCCTGAGGATCAAGCAGGATTACTACGTCAACGTCCTCAAGATCTCTACCAGCTATATGTGGCTCGCCCCGGAGGTCGGGATCGTTAAGGAAAAGGGCAGTTCGGACGAGTTCCATCTCGTCGAATACGTAATCCTGAACAAAGAGGTTGCCGTTCAATCGGGCGACAAAGTGGCGACGATATGGGCGAATATAAAAAGCTTAAGGAATCCATGAGATGCGAAACCCTCGACTTTTATCCCTTCTTTTCCTCCTGGCTTTCATCCTGTCGGCTACGTCGTTCGCCAGCCGGGTTTATCACACTCCTTTCAAGGGTAGACTTACCGTCTCACGGTTGCCCCGCCTCAGCGGAGATGGAACGCTTTCCCTCGAGCTGAGATCCAACCTGGATGAACCGGTCTTCGCCGAGGTGATCCTCGTGGCTCCTGACGGCGTGGAATTTCTCTCCCAAAGCCGCTTTGAACGAGTTTATCTCCCGCCGAACGGTGAAATCTCGTTGAACGCCGTCATCTCCGTATCGCGTCCCGGCGAATATCCCATTCAGGCGATCGTCTACCCATTCGGACAGCATTTCTCGATATCCCTACACGTTGATGATTCGGGATCAAGCGTCTCACGCGTCGTACATCTTCCCGAAAGGGCGCTTGTGCGAAGCGAGCTGGCCTCCGTCAACCCCCAGCAGCCCGACACGTTGAAGGTATTCGGCAGGGTGACATATTACGACGACAACGAGCGCAAATTTATGCCCATAAAAAACCTTCCCCTGGAGCTTTTCGATTCGAACATGCTCTTCGACGCCAAACTGAGTGAAACCGTCACCGATGAAGAGGGACGGTTTGAATTTCCCCCTGTCTCCAACCGCGAGGCGGATGGGACGCGCCTCGACGTCTATATCCTCGCTGCCTTCAACAACTCAGTCCTTTCGATCGAAGATGGGTTAGGTAAGATCTATCAGATCATCTCCGAGGTGGTTCGAAACGCCCCCGATGGCGAGGTGGAGATAAACCTCTTCCTGGATGAAAACCACCCAAACAGGGGGCTAGGGGCGATATTCAACGAGGTTCAGAAAGTCCATGACTTCTTCCTCAAAAGGGTAAGCTGGTCGCGCAGGAAACTGCCCGTGCTTTATCCTTCTGAGGGGGATACCCTCTTCTACTCGTATTCCTACAATCAGCTCTCGGGTCAGATAGTTTCGGAGAGGATGAACATCCCCTACGGCGAGGAGTGGCATAAGGTGGGTTTATTTCATGAATATGGTCATTCGGTTATGAGCGCCGCCTATGGGTTTAACTTCTATGAGCTTCCGATATCCGAGCGGTTTGCCGATAGACCACACTGGGTTTACACCGTCTCAGACGAGCGATTTGCCATGAACGAGGGATGGGCGGAGTTCGTGGAGTCGGCCGTCGAGGATAACGCCTTTAATCTCAGAGGATATGTGAACGCTGATCTCCCGAACATCGAGACCAATAGATGGTGGACCGGAGCGGTGGATGGCAAAGGAACGAACGATAACGGGGCGATAGTCGAGGGATCGGTGGCCAGTATCCTCTGGGATATCTTCGATACTCCCCAAAGCACCGACACCACTCCGGGAGTGGATGACGACCGGATAAACGATATGTTCGGACAGCTCTGGCTGATATTCACCACGGATCATCCCAAAAGCATACTGGACATAGCTGAGGGATGGCGCAAGTATGGGTTTGAGAACTACGATGCTCTGGTCGAGATATTCACCTCAAACGGGGTTCAGCTCGACCTGAATCAGCCCCCTTCCATCCGGATAATTTCCCCATCCCAGTTGATCGTGACATCCAGCGAGGTTCATATCTCCTGGGAGGCCTCCGATCCGGACGGAGACCCCGTCACGGTCGATCTCTACTATGATACCGATCAAACGCCGCCCGGAACGCTGATAGCATCGGGATTGAACGGGAAGAGCTACGATTGGAATCCCGTGGACTTGGGACTGCCCGATGGCAGATACTACATCTACGCCGTCGCCTGTGATCCGAAGGGAGCTAAGGCACAGTCCTACGGACCGACTCCGATCATAGTCGATAGGTCCCCGCTTCCACCTCCCCTCATAACCTCCCCGACCCATCCGGATCAGAGCAGGTGGTATCCGACCGGGAACGTGACGCTGAAGCTGGAGTCCCGCTCACAGACCTTCAGCATCGTGCTGGATAGATCCCCCGATACCACACCGGATGAGAAGGCCGACCTATTTAAAGGTATGATCGGCTATTCGAACCTTTCCGACGGCATATGGTGGTTTCACGCCAGGGCCTATTCCACGCTGGGATACTGGAGCGGAGCGTCGCACTTCAGCTTCAGGATAGATTCCTCCCCTCCTCCGCCTCCAGGTGAACTTGATATCGAGCTCGTTAAAGGCGAGATGAAGGGGATGATCACCTGGAAGCCGGTTGAGGATCTGAGCGGGATTTCCGGCTACGAGGTGCAGGTTGACGTCGATTCGACCGATTTCTCGCAGGGCCTTGTCGTCGATAGGAGTGTGACCGAAGACAAAGTGAAATTCGATCTCATCCCAGACCGCACGTATCATGCTCGCGTCAGGGCGGTGAACGGAGCGGGACTTTCGAGCAGATGGAGCTATTCGCCCGATTTTGAGTCGCCGAAGATCGTTCCCTGGGATATCAACGGCGACGGGACGGTGGACATATTCGACCTCGTGCTGGTCGCCAAGAATTTCGGCAAGGTTTCGGTCCAGGTCGATCTGAACGGGGACGGCAAGGTGGATGTGCTGGATCTGGTTCTCGTCGGGAAACACTTCGGCGAACAAACCGGACAGGCCGCCCCGATGGAGAAGGTCGTCGGATCGACGAAACTTCTGCAATGTTATCCCAATCCGTTTAACCCTGAGACGTGGCTTCCGTTTACGCTCGGCGAGTTCGGAAGGGTGAAGATCATCATCTATGACCTGAACGGCAGGACGGTCAGACATATAGATATGGGAGTTCTGGAGCCGGGAAATTATATTGAGAGGTCCAGGGCTCCGATGTGGGACGGGAGGGATGACAGAGGGGAGCGTTTGCCGTGTGGGATCTATTTCTATTCGCTTCAGGTGGACGGGAAATTAATGGGCCTGAAAAAGGCCGCCTTGGAGAGGTGATGATATGAAAGGTTTCCCTCTGATACAGGCGATTCCCCATCCGGATAAGGTTTCATTCACCTTTAACGGCGAGGAGCTGGTCGGATATGTGTTTAATCCCCTGGGGTCAAGGCCGTTTCTGTTCCCCATCGTCGGCCCCTCAGGCAGATACGTCACCCGAATAGGCCATCCGCATGATCCGCACGGACACAACCATCATCTCTCCATCTGGCTCGGACACCAGAAGGTAAACGGCGTTAACTTCTGGGAACAGAACTCGCCCGATGCGGGGAAACAGGTTCACAGATACGTCTCCGAGATATTCGACGGCGGCTTGATGAGTTTCCTCACATCCCGCGTGGATTGGGTGGGGCCGGATGGAGATGTGCTCCTGACAGAGACACGGACGGTCGGCGTGGAGTTCATGGCCGATACGCGGGAGTTTTTCATCGATCTTGAACATGAGTTTAAACCGTCCGTCGAGTTGACACTTGGAAAGACCCCTTTTGGGTTCTTAGGAGTCAGGGTTGCCAAGACCATGACGGTCAACGACGGCGGAGGGGCGATAATCAACTCTGAGGGTATGAGAAACGAAGAGGAGATCTTCTGGAAACGGGCCGAATGGTGCGATTATTCGGGGCCGATATCGCCCGATGAGTGGAACGGATTGACGTTGT
>CAZHVH010000262.1:0-5141 GCA_964535855.1 uncultured bacterium | reverse complement strand
CCTCTCCTGTTTCTTCCGCTCCTCGCCTGGGGGGCGGAGGATACATGGAGATACAGGGCCTATGAGGCCGAGTTCTGGAAGAGGGTAGACGATAAGCTCAGGGAGGCGAAGGTGGAACGCATTGCCGTCCTCCCGTTTAAATCCCCGCCCGATATCGCCGAGCCAGGTCGATATCAGAGGCGGATTGAAACCGGCCTCATCGGGCTTTCCGGATACCGATACATAGTGCTGACGAGGGACCCCGATGAGATCGAGGCCCTGATGAGAAACTTCGCCTTCGAGATGTCGGATCTGTTCGACCAGCGCACGGTCGCAAGGCTCGGGAAGGCCCTCGGAGCGCAGCTCATCGTTAGCGGTGAGCTTTTCAAATTCCCGCCCGCCGAGATCAGGCTCTACCTCCATCTCGTCCACGCCGAAACGGGCCGGATAATCTACGAGGAGATCCTCTGCTTAGACCCGAAACGGGATTATATGCTGCCCCTCGACCGCCTGCAT
This sequence comes from uncultured bacterium, assembly GCA_964535855.1. Classification (GTDB taxonomy): domain Bacteria; phylum Poribacteria; class WGA-4E; order B28-G17; family B28-G17; genus JAGGXZ01. The sequence continues at coordinate 4,646 of CAZHVH010000262.1, read as the reverse complement.
CCGATGGATCCAAAGGGGGAGATGGAGCAGTTCCGGTTCTGGAACTCCGTCAGATCGCTCCTCCGATCCGAGGGGATAAAGCGGATCACCGTTCTGCCCCGGGGTAAGGAGGGGATGACCGAGCCGGAACGCCAGTTCGAGATGGGGCTCGTCCGGTCAGCCGACTCCCAATACCACGTGATAGCGCATGACCCCGACAGGCTGAGCCGTATATTGGAGAACCTGAACCTGGAGATCTCGGATCTCTTTGACCTTGACACCGTGGCGAGAATCGGTAAAATGCTCGGAGCACAGGCGATCGTGCTCGTCAAAAAAGCCGATTCCGGAGTGAGGGTAAATATCCTGAACGTGAAAACGGGACGACTGATATTCACCGCTACCGGAAACCCCGATAAGGTCGGGAGGTATAGGTGGGATTAAAGCGTTAGATTGAGGAGGATGAGGGGATGAGGATAAAGGTTATTTTCGTTATTCTGCCGTTTCTCCTTTTGATCTCGACCTTAACTGCGGTATCGGATGAGTTTGAGGGAGCTGTCGAGAGGCTCGTGGCCGATCTCTCGGAGAAGGCCGGCATAGGCGGCCGACCGATGAGGGTGTCCGTGGGGAACTTCACCTACGGCGAGACCAAATTCGCAAGCGCCTTCGCCTACTTCCTCCAACGCCAACTCGAGGACGCGATAAGCGGGTCGAAATCCTTCGAGCTGCTGGATAGAAGGGAACTCGACAGGATACTTAAGGAGCTCGACCTCTCGCTCTCCGATCTCTTCGATCCCGAAACCGCGCCGCCGATCGGCAAGCTGAAAGGGCTGGAGGCGATCCTGACCGGCTCCTATGCCATCTGGGGGGATACCGTCAGGGTAAGCGCATGTCTCGTGAAAGTAGGCACCACGCGGAAGTTCACCTGTTCGACTTCCATCCCTATGAGATCCATCCCTGAAAATGTCCGGATAAAACCCGAAAGGTTCGATCAGGCGGTGAACGATGAGAAGCTCTTCCACAAACCCGAGAAAGGTGAGGATGAGGGGAAGGGCCTTAAGGTGAAGGTGTGGGTTGACAGGGGCGAAGGGGGAACCTACGCCGCGGGGGAAAGGCTGTTCATCCTGTTCAAGGCGAACATGGACTGCTACGTCAAGATCTACGATATCCCCGCGGGCGGAAAGCCCAGGTTGATCTTCCCCAACCGATGGCACGCGGATAACAAGGTCAAGGGGGACAAGGTGTACCGGATACCGGAGGGGGATTACGGGTTCGATCTCATCGTGACCGAGCCGTTCGGCCCTGAGACGCTCCTGGCGGTCGCAAGCACACATCAGTTCCCCGACATCGAGGAGGAGCTCAAGCTGGCCCGAAGTAAACCGTTCCCTGAGGTGGAGGAGTCCGCCAGAAGCCTGAGCGTCAAACTGCGAGGTCTAACCCCTTTCCCGAAATCCCTGAACGCCCAGACGATCTGCACCTTCACGACGGTGCCGAAAATCGTGAAATAAACTCCTCCGAATCGCGTTGTCTATATGAAGATGGTCGAGAGTCGAGAGTCAAGGGTCGAGGGTCGAGAGAGTCTTGTCCTTCGACCCTAGCTCCTCTACCATTCGCTACTCGCCACTCGCCATTCGCCGCGGATGGCGGACGTTTGCGCAGTATAACATGTCTTGAACGATAGGAGGTCAAAGGCGATGAGGTTCAGGCTTTTCATATTGGCGTCACTCGTTTTAACGTTGGCATCCGTCCTGGGATGCGGGCAGAAGCCGACCATAACCCCCGCGGATGTCACGGATACGCCGGAGTATAACTATAACATCGGGATGAGATATCTCAAAGCCGGCGATCTCGAAAAGGCCCTGGCCTCTTTCGAGCGCGCGAAGGGGCTTGATCCGGACTACGCCCCGGCGTATGAGGGGATAGGGCTCGTCAAACTCGCTCAAAACGACCTGAAGGGGGCGATGGAGTTCTTCCGGAAGAGCGCGAAGAAGGATAAGCACTATGCCCCGGCATATGTCGGCATGGGGAGGGTATACCTCGCCCAGGGCAAGCCCAACTCGGCCCGCGATAGATTCCTCAAGGCACGCGACGTCAATCCCGACTACGCCGACGCCTACTACTACATGGGGGTCTCATACATGCGGGAGCATAAGTTCGACGACGCCGAGAGGTGGTTCTATCAGGCTCTGGAGAAGAACCCCGCCCACGCCGATGCCGACAGGATGTGGGAGAAGGCGGATAAGATCAAACGGGCCGCTCCGGGAACCAAACACGGGAGGGAGATCTGCCTCAAGGAGACCATCTCGAGGGCTGATTTCTGCGCCCTGCTGATCGAGGAGCTGAAGCTGGATAGGTTGATGATACAGGGCAAAGCGCAGGAGGAGCCCGAATCCCGGAGGAACGTCCCCGACCTCACCGATATCGGCGGCCATTGGGCTGAGAAATACATACGCGCTGTCGTGGATATGGGGATTATGATGCAGTTCCCCGACCACACGTTCCGTCCCGACGATCCGATGAGAAGGGTTGACCTGGCCGTGGCCGTCCAGAACATCCTCGTCGCGGCGACAGGCGAGGAGAAGCTGAAGACCAGGTTCGTCGGCAGCCCATCGCCCTTCCCCGACGTGCCATCGGGAAGCTACGGCTACAACGCCATATTGCTCGTCTCGACCCGGGGAATACTCAGCGCGGATGTGAAGACGGGGGAGTTTCATCCTAACGATCCGATCTCCGGCGCGGACGCCCTTCTGGCCTTGAGGAAGCTGATGGCGATCCTGACACCATGAAAGGGGACAGGAGGCAGGAGACAGGGAACAGGTCTTTCTGCATCCTGTCTCCTTACATGTCGTCGTCTATTCGTCGGGGGATAGATCCCTGTCCTGCGGAGAAACCGGCATGATCCTGCTACGCTTGCTTCTTACGTTTCTTCTTGTCACCTCGACCGATCAGCTCGATGAGGCTAAAGACCTCATCCGTCTCGGTAGATATCTGGAGGCGATAGGCGTCTGCCGCGAGATCGTCCAGCTCAGCGACGATCCCCTCCTCAAAGCCAAGGCCCAGGTTCTCATAGCCGATACCCTTAACGCCATGCTCGACCAACCCGAGAAAGCGCTCAGGGAATACTCCAGGCTGATCTCGGATTACCCGGAAAGCGACCTGGTCGACGACGCCCTCTACAGATCCGCCCTGCTCCTCTACAGGCTCGGGCGATACGGGGAGGCCATCGAGCTCATAGAACGGCTGCAGAGGGAGTTTGCGGGGAAACCGGAGAGTTTCTACAACGTCTACAACAGCAGGCTACTATTGGAGAAGTGTAGGGAGGCGATGAGGGAGAAACCCGAACGTCCGCCTGAACCGCCGAAGCCGATACCGAAAGCAGATACCGTCAGGGTCGCCATCCTCAACGGCGTGATCCTGGCGAGGGTCTCATGTGACTCCGAATTTACGGTCGAGGTGGGCTCAAACCCGAAACGGATGCGCCTTCGGAGGGGCGAGAGGATCGAGATATCGGCCTATGGGGGAGCCCTTCATCTGACGCCGACCGACCTCTTCGCCGATTCAATTTCGATCCGCGCTGACGGAGACCCCCTCAGCGTAAACGGCACCAGATACCGGGGGGAGCTCCGTTTTTATCCCGTCGGCGATTCCCTTCTGATAGTCAACGAGCTTCCGCTGGAGGAGTACCTCTACGGCGTCCTGCCGATGGAGGTTCCGGCGAGCTGGCACATCGAGGCGCTGAAGGCGCAGGCGGTGGCGGCCAGGACGTTCGCGCTGAGCAGAAAGCGTAACTCGAAAAACCCGCTCTATGACCTGGATGACACCGGAAACAGCCAGGTCTACGGCGGCGCCGACGCCGAAACCGAGATCCTCAGAAGGGCCGTGGATGAGACGAGGGGCGAGGTGATGCTCTTCGGAGACAAGCTCGTCACCGCATGTTATCACTCCAACAGCGGCGGAATCACGGCCAACTCCTCAGAGACGTGGGGTGTCGGTCTGCCGTATCTGGTGAGCGTCAAGGACCCCTACAGCCGAAACTCGCCCGTGTACCGCTGGAGGATGAGCATACCGAGGAGCACGCTTGAGGCGAGGCTCTCCGATCTGCTCGGCATACCGAACCTGAAGGTCAGGGCGATCAGGGTGGTGGATCGGGATTCCACCGGCAGGGCGAGGATGCTGGAGATACGACATTCAGGGGGGAGATCGAGGGTATCGGCGAGACGGTTCCGCCGCCTCTTCAACCCAGTGAGGGTCAAAAGCACGCTTTTCAGGCTGAAGCTCGGAAAGGATGGACTTGAGATATCCGGCTACGGATACGGCCACGGCGTGGGCATGAGCCAGTGGGGCGCCCAGAACATGGCCTTGGGGGGGATGAGCTACAGGGAGATATTGGGCTTCTACTACCCGGGGGTGAGGATCGTTCGGTTTTAGGAGGATGCGGGGGTAGATCAAGGGCTTTTCAATGATTTGGCATAATCAGGCGTGGTAAGGGCGCTCCTCTGTGTATACCCCCGAATCCGGCAGGCACAAGGAGGAACGGCGAATGGCGAGTAGCGAGTGGTGATTCTCCCCTATTCGCTGCTCGCCACTCGCTACTCGCTACAATTACAGCGCTGGCGAAAAGCGTTGAAAACCCCTACCTTGCGCCAAATCGCTTGACATCCCCCTATCTC
>CAZHVH010000261.1:0-5157 GCA_964535855.1 uncultured bacterium | reverse complement strand
AGGCATGAGGATCGAGGAAATCGCCGTGATTCTATTTCTGCTCGTGATGATCCCAAGGACGGCCGTTTTCTCGCTTGATGAGGAGATCTGGCCGCTTCCGGAGTGGCCCCGTGCCACGCCATCGGAGATGGGTTTGGATGAATCCCTGCTGCGCCGGGCTCGGGATTATGCGCTGAGCGGCGGTGGATCGGGGCTCATCATCCGACACGGCAAACTGGTTATGGCCTGGGGCGATCCGAAGCGGCTTTATGACCTTAAATCCACCACGAAATCCATCGGTGTCACGGCCCTCGGCTTGGCCATCAAGGACGGCAAGATGCGCCTGAACGATAAGGCCATCAGATATCATCCGAGCCTGGGTGTGCCGCCCGAGAGCAACCGCAGGACCGGTTGGCTCAACGAGATCACCATCCTCCACCTGGCAACGCAGACGGCGGGTTTCGCCAAGCCCGGGGGATACACCGAGTTGCTTTTCAAGCCGGGGACGATGTGGCATTACAGCGATGGTGGTCCGAACTGGCTGGCGGAATGCATCACCCTCGTCTATCGACGAGACCTGAGGGACCTTCTCTTCGAGCGTGTGTTCACGCCGTTGGGCATCAAGCCGAGCGATCTGAAGTGGCGCGAGAACGCCTATCGCCCACACACCATCAACGGCATCAAACGGCGGGAGTTCGGCTCGGGCATCAGCGCTGATGTGGACGCGATGGCTCGTATCGGCTATCTCTATCTGCGCGAAGGGCGGTGGCGGGAGGAACAGATCATCCCGAAGGAGTTCGTGGATATCGCCCGCAGGCCCGTACCCGGCGTGATCGGCCTGCCTGAGTACGATCCCGAAAAATACGGCAACGCCTCAGATCATTACGGCCTGCTCTGGTGGAACAACGGCGACGGCACATTGCCCGATGTTCCGCGCGATGCCTACTGGTCGTGGGGGCTGTACGACAGCCTGATAGTGGTCATCCCCTCCCTCGACATCGTGGTTGCCAGGGCTGGGAGATCCTGGCAACGCGGCTGGGGCGGGCATTACGATGTCCTCAAGCCCTTCCTGCAACCGATAGCGGCCTCCGTTCAAGAGGCGCGTTCAAAGGTTGGCACCGTTCCCCCGTTGCCTGACTTCATCGTCGCCGATCCCAAGCATCCCCGATGGCTCTGCCGCAGGGACGGCCGTCCCTTTTTCATGTGTGGCCCCGGCGATCCGGAGGACTTCCTCTATCGCGGTCGGCTCAATCCCGATGGCACGCGTAGCGGCGATCAGATGGAGCTCATCCATAAGTTGAAGGACACGGGTGCTAACTGCATCTATCTGATGGCCGTCCGTTCACACGGCGGCGATGGCGATCGAACGCAAAATCCCTTTATAGACCATGATCCGGCGAAGGGGATCAACCCCAAGGTGCTCGATCAGTGGGAAGCGTGGTTTGCCGAGATGGATAAGAACGGCATCGTCATCTTCTTCATCTTCTACGATGACAGTGCTCGGATCTGGGACACGGGAGATGAGGTGGGGGAAGCCGAGCGAGAGTTCATCCACACGCTCGTCGATCGTTTCGAGCATCATCGAAATCTGATCTGGTGTGTGGCGGAGGAGTATCAGGAGGCGTTCAGCCCAGAGCGGGTGCGGCGCCTCGCCGCCGAGATCCGAGCCGCCGATGAGTATGACCATCCCATAGCCGTTCATAAGCTGCATGGGTTGGACTTCTCGGAGTTCGCTGATGATCCGAACATAGATCAGTTCGCCATCCAATACAACGTGAAGACGGCTGAGGCCCTACATCGTGGGGTCGTCGCCGCCTGGAGGGATGCCGCCGGGCGGTACAACTTGAACATGGCGGAGGCGGCGAACTTCGGCACAGGCACGGAGCTGCGGCGGAAGCTATGGGCCTGCGCCATGGGGGGCGCATATGTGATGGTCCTGGGGATGGACATCGCTCACACCCCGCTAGGCGATCTGAAGGCCTGCGGACATCTGGTGCATTTCTTCGAGTCCACCAACTTTTATGAGATGGCGCCTCACGATGAGTTACGCTGTGGGGACACCGAATACGTGCTGGCGAAGCCCGGCGAGAGTTACATCGCCTATGCCTCGAAGGGAACGGGCAGGATCGGATTGAAGGGGATGACGGCCGGTACTTATACGTTTCGATGGTTCGATCCCATAACGGGTAGGAGTGTCGTTCAGAACGATGTCCAGGTTAAAGGGGGCGATCAAACCTGGTCTCGACCGGCGGGAGTTGGACATGAGGTGGCGGTCTACATCCGCCGAGAGGTGAAGGTTAATAACATGGATTGCAATGACTAGGTCATTGTAGTCCACATCAGGCCGATCGGAGATCGGAAAGCCAGTAGCCGTAGACATGCTAACGGCGGACGTTATTTTTCGGAGCAGCTGTTGTGGGTTAGGGGATACAGATCCTCACGTGATCTATTCGGATAAGAGCGCCCTCGGTGGAGCAGGGGTCGAGGCGGAGTCTCGTGACGATTCCTCTCCAGAGCCTGTTTCGGGTCACCTCGAAACGGTAGAGGTGCATCTCTCCATCGCCCTTCAGGGGTAGTTTTATGCTTGCGGGCTCGCTGGTACGGCTGAACGTGGTCTCCCAGAAAAGCTGCGCCATATCTCCTTCTCGGGCTCCGTTAACGGCCATGCGTACCTCGACCGCCTCAACCTCACGCGCTCTCAGGCGCACGGGGACGGAGAAAGCTGGATCGGATGTCGAGGCGCGCGCCTGCATGATTCCATCGGCCACTTTGAATCCCTCAAGCCCCATCATCGCCGTCCAGCCCTCAGCGCCTTCCGTGAACTCCCATTCGGTCCTCCTCAGCAGGGGCTGCCGACAGTCATAGGGCCCCAGCCCAACGTCCTGAGGGCCGTAATCGGTATGTGGTCCGGCGCCCTCACAGAACACCCGTCGGATGGCGTCCAGATGTCCGAACCCGTACTCCTTATGCGGTTCGATGTATGAGCCTTCGCCCCACTCGTTCCATGCCTCTATGAGGATCACCCGCGGCTGGCGGTACTCCTCTATAAAGCGTCTCGCCATCCGCAGATGTCTTTCGAACTGTTTGGGGCTTCTATCCGTGAGCACCAAAGCCTGACCCTTATGCCACGGCCTCGAATCCCATCCCGGACTTGTGGGGGTTATCATGGGCAGGATCCCGAGCTTGGCGGTCGGCACCCACCATCGCTCACAAAAACCGTCCACCATATCGGCGTAGGGATAGATCTGTCTCCCTTCGGCTTTGACCGCCGGCCAGTTGTAGCCCGTGATGGCATCGAAGCCGGCCTTCGCCATGCGCCTGTACATGTTCTCGTTATAAGCCATACAGCCTGCGACGTAGATCTCGCCGACCCCGGCCTCCCTGGTCATCCGCCTCCACGTGCGGATCGCCTCTCTGACCCCCTTATCCCCCAGGTCGTGGAACATAGACCATGGGCTGAAGATGACGATCAGAGGACGACCGCCGATGCGGAAGTATTCCGGACGGCCGAAGTAGTTCTCTATCCAATACCGGCAGACCTGAACGTTATCCTCAGGCGTGTGCTTGGTGGGAGCGTGGTTCGCCCAGAGCAGACAGAACTTGATCAGATTCCGATAGCGGGCGTTGAAGTAGCCCTCGTGAAGGGCATGCTCGAGCCATCGTCTGCCTCTGTCCCAATACCAATCGTAACAGAAGAAGGTGATCCCATGCTCCACCGCCCATTTGATGTGCCAGTCCGCCACCTCAGGCGATCCCTCGCTATACCATCCCAACACGGGCCGCCTCTCGGGGAAATCCATGATGGGCTGCCAGCGATCCCATGTCGCCCAGCCGGGGAAGTAGTAAACCCCAATCTCATAGGGGCCGCGAACGGGCTTCGGCTCTGGCACGTAATCCGCTTGAGGCAGGTTAAGCTGGGGTAGAAGCTCCTCTTCGATCTCAGCCTTCGCCGAAGTATCCCCGGAGAGATTCAAGCTCAATCGCACCTTGCCCGGTCGGGACCCGATCACGCGCCAGGTGATCTTTTGGGGCTCATAGTAGTCCAATTCCACGATCTCCTTGACGAGCCGCTCGCCCGGAGCGGGCTTCATACCCGACGGCAGGATTAGCTCGGCGCGGAGGTCTCTGATGAGATCGCCACCCCGGTTCGCCACCAAAGCCACCACCTCGCAGGGCCGTCCGGCACGTGGGAGCGGATCGCCGATCAAAAACCTCTTAACCTCTGGCTCTGGCGGACCCACAGGCTCGGGCGAGGTACGCAGCCAGTCTATTCGAGCCCTGCAGTTGCCTCCCAGAGCCGGCTCCATCGCCAGATAGATCACCTTCCCCTGCCACTCCCTTACGCTCAGCGGCACGTTATACACGTGCGGCTCTCCGTCCGGTATGAGAGGGAAATCGAGATGATGCAGACCGTTGAGCTTATCACATGCCCAGTAGAGGCGGCCTGAGGAACCACGATCTACGGCCATCACGAAGCTCAGGAACAGGTCCTCGTACGCGTTGATGTCAACAGGCGGCGCCACCAATTTGGCCCCGGACCTCAGTTCGGCGACCAGCCATCCGTCCTCAACTCGTATCTCCCCATCGCCCTCCACCTGCCATCCTTCGACGTCGCTGTCAAACCGCCAATCGGCGACGGCGGGTTTGCCCTGCGGAGCGAGCTCGATGATGCGGATATAATCTACCTGATAGATCCTCTCGGGTTCCTCACCCCTTCTGATGCCGGGCAGGTCGAAACGGAGCTTTATTATCCTGCCCTCCGCCTGCCAGAAGGGTCGTACCCGATAGGTATGCCATCCTCGCTTCACCTTGAAGGGCGTCTCCTTGCCCGGGGAGAACCCCCCATAGGGGCCCTCAGTTGTATTGGTCCAGAAGAACTCCGCCGTGCCCTCAACCGGGGAGTTGAGCCTGACCTCAATGAGCTGTGTGGGGGTGGCTTCGATCGGCTCGCTAAGGACGTCGAGCGTCAGGAATGGATCCCAGTTGATAACGGTGACGGTTAGCAGACCGTCCTTCACCTCGGCATCCCTCATGTGACCGTTGGGACGCCATCCCTCGAACTCCCCATCCTCATTGAACTCCCACGCCATCAAAGTTTTTTCCTGGGCATCGGAGGATGGGTTCATGCCCCATATCAGAGCACATGTGACGACGAACGAAACGATCAACCTCCCACCT
>CAZHVH010000260.1:2220-5167 GCA_964535855.1 uncultured bacterium | reverse complement strand
TAGCCTTCAGATCCTTCAAAGCAGCCCTCAGCCTTTTTATCCTCCTATAAGTTATAAATCCCAAAACCCCCAGAACCACTACCAGGAAGATATGATAGTAAAAGGGGGTGTTTTGGTTGGAGTTATACCACTTAATGACCGGCCAGAGGGAAAGGATAGATAGAACTATGATGATGGTTTCCCATTTTTCACCCTTTCGCACAGGGACATCCCCTTTTGAAGGACTAAACCTCCAACCTTCCCTCACGGAAGGCCTTGATGTATTCCATACAGAATTCATCTCGCCCTAAAAGGGCCTCGACAGCACAGGCGGCGGCCATAAGGTGTCGATCGGTGGGGTCGAGTATCGCTGAATCCAGCCCTTTGAGCATCGCCATGATGAGGAAGGTTCTGTTTATGAGCTTCCTGTTGGGCAAACCATATGAGATGTTGCTTAATCCACAGATGATGTGAGCTTGAGGGAACTCCTCCCTTATCCTGCTAACCGCATCCAGGAAGGCAACCCCTTGCGTGCCATCAGAGCTAACGGGTTGAACTATGGGATCGAAGAAAACATCTTCCATCGGTATCTCGTACTCCTCCATCAATCCGGCCAGTTTCTCGGCGATGGACACTCTGGAGTGGGCGTCTCGAGGCACCCCCGACTCGTCCATCGTCAGGGCCACTATCTTGCAGCCGTGCTCTTTGACCAGCGGCAGTATCGCTTCGGCTCGATCTCTCTCGGCCGTGACGGAGTTTATGATGGGCACGCCCTTGCGGTTTACCTTAAGGGCGGCCTCTATGGCTTCGGGTCTAGGGGAATCTATGCACACCGGAAGATCGACGACGTTTTGGACGATCTCGACCAGCCACGGCAGATCTTCGACCTCCTTCTCAAGCCTCGTCCCACAGTTAACATCTACGTAATGTGCACCGGCCAAAGCCTGTTTTTGGGCCACCCTGCCGATATATTTAACGTCCCTCTCCTCGAGGGCTCTGGCGATCCTTTTACGAGAGGTGTTTATAAGTTCCCCAACGATTATCATCTTCAGGTCCCCATCTCCCAGCTTTCCAGATATTTCCTTTGTTCGTCCGTCAGTTTATCTATCCTCACCCCAAGCGCCTCCAGCTTAAGGGAGGCCACCATTATGTCGAGCTCCTCCGGAACCGGGTAGACCTTACTTTCGAGCTTACCGGCATTCGCCGCTATATATTCGACCGAAAGCGCTTGGTTGGCGAAACTCATATCCATGACGCTCGCTGGATGGCCCTCCGCCGCCGCCAGATTTATCAGTCTGCCCTCGCCGAGCAGATGTATCCGTTTTCCATCCTCGAGCGTGTATTCATCCACATACTCCCTTATCCTACGCTTTTTGACGCTTATCCTCTCAAGCGCTTCGATATCTATCTCCACGTTGAAATGGCCCGAGTTACAGAGGATGGCGCCGTCCTTCATTCTTCGAAAGTGCTCCTCTCTGATGACGTGGATATCGCCCGTAAGGGTGACGAATATGTCTCCGATCTCGGCAGCTTCAGCTATCGACATGACCCTGAAGCCATCCATAACGGCTTCCAGGGCTCTGAGCGGGTTGACCTCGGTTACGATCACGTTGGCTCCCATACCCTTGGCGCGCATCGCCACTCCTCGAGCACACCATCCATATCCGCAGACAACGAAGTTTGTCCCCGCAAGCAATACGTTTGTGGCGCGGATGATGCCGTCGATGGTGCTCTGCCCGGTTCCATATCGATTGTCGAAGAGATGTTTTGTGTTGGCATCGTTGACGGCGATGATCGGGTATTCCAGCACTCCTTGCTTTGCCATGCTTCTGAGCCTTATCACCCCGGTCGTTGTCTCCTCTGTGCCGCCGATGACGTTTTCAAGGAGGGACCGTCTTTCGGAATGAAGCGTGGAGACTAAATCGGCGCCGTCGTCCATCGTGATCATGGGTTCTGTGTCAAGGACGCTGTTTATGTGTTTATAATATGTATCCCTATCCTCGCCTTTGATGGCGAAGACGGAGATACCGTAATTCTCCACCAGCGCGGCTGCGACATCATCCTGCGTACTGAGCGGATTTGACGCGCAAAGGGCGATCTCCGCTCCGCCAGCTTTGAGCGTCCTCATTAGATTCGCCGTTTCGGTTGTGACGTGAAGACACGCCCCAATCCTCACTCCTTCAAGGGGTTTCTCCCTCTCGAATCTCTCCCTTATGAGCCTCAAAACGGGCATAAACCGTTCGGACCATTCTATGCGAAGCAACCCCTCGGATACGAGCTTGATATCTTTGATGTCGTATCTCATATCACCTCCTCATTCCACCTCAGATCTCAGCAGATCGGCGTAATCGGTTTTCTCCCAGGTGAACCCCTCTTCCTCCCTGCCGAAATGTCCATAGACAGCGGTCCTGCGATATATGGGCCTGCGCAAATTGAACCTCTCGATCATGCCGTAGGGCGTGAAATCGAAGTGTTTCTCCAGCAGCATCGCTATCTTCTCATCGGGTATCTTACCTGTGCCGAAGGTGTTGACCATGATGGAGATGGGTTCAGCGATCCCGATGGCATAGGAGAGCTGTATCTCACATCTGTCCGCTAATCCTGCTGCCACTATATTCTTGGCGGCATGCCTTGCGGCATACGATGCGCTCCTATCGACCTTGGTTGGGTCCTTGCCGGAAAAACACCCACCGCCATGACAGGCCATTCCGCCATAGGTGTCTACGATGATCTTCCTTCCCGTCAGCCCGGTATCCCCCTGAGGTCCGCCGATGACGAAACGCCCCGTCGGATTGATGTGGTATTTGATATGGGGGCCGATCATCTCCTCAGGGATGACCTTCTTGATCACCTCTTCGACTATCCCCTCCTCCAGATCCTCGCGTGAGACATCCGGATCATGCTGTGCGGAGATCACCACCGTCTCGACGCTTCTGGGAACGCCATCCTCATACAGGACGGTAACCTG
>CAZHVH010000260.1:0-2120 GCA_964535855.1 uncultured bacterium | reverse complement strand
TCTATGTAGGTTTCGGTTGTGATCTCGCCCGCGATGAAGACCAATCCCGTGGTCACAAGCGTCTCGCAGGCCACCCGTCCCAGCGGGTCCTTGGCGAGAATGGCATCCAGGATAGCATCGGAGATCTGGTCGGCGATCTTATCCGGATGCCCTTCCGTCACGGACTCCGAGGTAAAGAGAAACGTTTTGCCTTTCAACTTGCATCTCCTTAGACACTGAGAGTTTTTAAGGGAGGAGAAATGGGAAGGAACCCCTCAAGGATTCACTCCCCTTTTCCAGATTTAAGCTTCTGTTGTTGTTCCATTATGGTCCTCTGGATCAGCTCGCCAAGGGTGGTGCCGGCTGAAGCGCTTTTGGAGGAGTACTTCTCGACCACCTTCTCAGTCTCCTTGCGTTCCTGCTCGGCCTTATACGCCCTGAGGCTGAGTCCGATTCGGCGGTCTATCGGATCGAGGCTTATAACCTTGACCTTAACCCTATCGCCGACCGAGACCACATCCTCGGGCTTTTCAACCCGCTTGTTATCCAGTTCGGATACGTGTATGAGCCCCTCGACGCCCTCCTCAAGCTTGACGAAGGCGCCGAAGTCAGTGACGTTGACGATCTCACCCTCGACGATGGAGCCGACCTTATACCTTTCCGGAACCGTCAGCCAGGGATTAGGCTTGACATGTTTGAGGCTGAGCGATATCCGCTGGTTCTCAACGTCAACGTTCAGCACGACGACCTCAACCTCATCCCCTTCCTTAAGGATCTCACGCGGGTTGACCATCTTCCTGGCCCACGTCATATCGGAAGCGTGTATCAGCCCATCTATCCCGCCTTCAAGCTCCACAAATGCACCGAAGTCGGTAAGGTTACGAACCTTGCCCCGAACCTTCGTTCCGATAGGATGTTTTTTAGCGAATTCCTCCCACGGATTGGGATAGAGCTGACGGATGCCGAGGGAGATCCTCTTCTTCTCCTTATCTATATCCAGCACCTTCACCTGTATCTCATCGCCGGCGTTGACCAGCTTCGAGGGGTGAGTAGGCCTATGAGACCATGTCATCTCAGTGATGTGCACGAGCCCCTCAACGCCTTCCTCAAGCTCCACAAATGCGCCGTAATCCACCGTGCTGATCACCTTACCCATCACGACGGAGCCTATCGGATACTTCTCCTCCACGGTCTCCCATGGATCAGGCGTCTTCTGTTTCAACCCCAACGATACGCGTTCCTTCTCCCTGTCCACCTTCAGGACGACCACCTCGATCTCCTCTCCGACCGAAACCACCTCAGAGGGATCGTTAATCCTGCCCCAGGACATATCGGTTCGATGTAACAGGCCGTCCACACCGCCGAGATCTATAAAGGCGCCGAACTGGGTTATGTTTTTAACCTTCCCCTTGACGATTTGGCCGGGCTGAAGCGATTCCAACAGCTCCTTCTTCTTCCTCTCAAGCTCCTCTTCGAGGATCACCCTTCTTGAAAGGACGATATTTCGGCTGCGTCTGTTAAGGTTTATAACCCTCGCCTCTATGGTCTGACCTACCATTTCCTCGAGGTTCTGAACCGGCTTGACGTCCACCTGTGAGGCAGGGAGAAAAGCCTTAAGAGGACCTATTTCGACCCTGAGACCGCCCTTGACCCTTCTGATGACGCGTCCCTCCAGGTTTTCCCCGTCGCGGTAAGATCTTTCCACCTTCTCCCATGCCAGCCTCTGGTCGGCGATCTGTTTGGAAAGCACTATCATCCCATCGGGGTCTTCCCTACGCAGCAGGTAAACATCGATCTCATCCCCAACCTTGACGTTTGGCTCTCCACTAGGCAGCCGTTCGAACTCGCTAGCGGGAATGTAGCCCTCGGATTTGTATCCGATATCCACCAGCACCTCATCGTTGGAAACCTTGATGACGGTTCCCTTGACGATCTCACCTTCCTCGAAATCCTTGAAGGTTTCGCTGTAAACCTCTATGAGTTCTTCCTCGGTGAGAGCCTCCATTGAGGGAATATCCTCTTCCCGTTCCTCCTCCTTTGTTATTTCCTCTTGTTGTTCCTCGTCCGGTTGTTTAATCTCCTCACTCATTATCGAAAGAACCTCCAACGGGTCATCTCAGCGATGACCCGCCAGCCTCCTT
>CAZHVH010000259.1:0-5193 GCA_964535855.1 uncultured bacterium | reverse complement strand
ATTCCTGAGTTTCAGACCTCCCCTGGAACCATTGGATCGCGTTGGCGATGATCACCGGAAAGGCGACGCGGAGGGGGAGGTCGGATTTGAGTATGTCCAGCGCCACGAATAAAACCCTGCGTTCAGGGGACTCATCCACGAATATGAGCGGGTCCTCGAAGGATCGGACGAGCACGCGGGCGCCGTCAGGGGGACTCACGCGATATGCCTCGGCTATCTGGACGTTCTCCAGGTTGACGAACCTTAAAACGGGATGTTTGCGATCCCACTCTGTGACGATGGGCGACTCCAGCGGCTTGCCTATCCGATAGATCGAACTCCCCTCAGGCGGATGGATCAGTATGTAGTTGCCGTCGCCTATGCTCGGGGGGCACCAGCGGTCGAATATGACGACCCTATAGCCTGAGGGGATGTCGGGTTTATAGGCTCCAGGGGGGATCACCGTAAGCTCCAGCCTTTCGTCCACGGCGAGGGCGCTCTCGAGGAACATGTTTCCCTCCGTCACCAGCAGAACGGGGATCTTCTTCCGACGGGGCAGGAGCGCATAAGCGACGTTATCGGACGGCAGGGAATCGTCGACATCCAGCACCGCCTTCAACTTCCCCCCTTCGAATGCGAAGTTGGCGAATATCTCCGATTTGCTCTCACCCGGGGGAAGCCTGTAGGGGCGGACGTCGAAGAGAACGTCGTCGAGATAAAGCTCGACGTTGAACCTCTTCTCCTCATCGGAGGCGTTCTTCACGGTCAGCAGGATCTGGTAATCGAAGGCATTGGCGAGGCTTCTGCGGACACGGAAACGGGTGATCCCAACGTTGTCCTCCTTCTTCGCCCCGATATGCAGCAGATGTAGTTTCACCTTGTCGGGGGGATCTCTGAGCAGGCTCAGAAAACCCTCAGACCTCTGCTGAAAATCGCTCAGGATCACCACCTCCGGATTGGGCTTGGTCCGAGCGACTGAGTATGCCAGCTCCAGGGCCGGTTCGAGATCCGTCCTTATCTCCGTCGGCTGGATCGACCTTATCGCCCGGCGAAGGGATTTTTGATGGTTAGTGAAGGGACAATGGATCGTGGGTTGATTGTGGCAGCTCATGACCATCATCTCGTCTATGAAACGGAGGTTATCGACCATCCGGATCGCCTCTCGTTTGGCCTCATCCAGAAGGGTGCCCGACTCATAGATGGTGTTCATGCTGGCCGATCGGTCGATGATCAGGATGATCTGTCGTGCCGATCGGGTCATAAAGGCGAATTGGGGACGCGCGAGGGCGAGGACCAAAAGGGTCAAAAATAAAAGCTGTAGGAGGAGGGATATCAGATTTCTGAGCCTCCGGAAGAGGATCGTGGCCCGTTTCTCCTTGAATATCCGCTCCCAAAACATCAACGTGGATACGATCTCGCGACGTCGTCGCAGCTTGAGGATATAGAGGGCGATTATCGGGGCGGCGAGGCCGAATAATGCGAATGCGATCGGCGAGAGAAAGCTCATCAGGCCAGGAACCCTCCCATGCGAAAGATGCGCAGTATAAGCTCATCAAAGGGCAGCTTGGTCGTGGTGCGGATCAGACCTATCTCCCCCTGAACGCAGTAACGATCGACGTCGTCGCAGAATTGCCGGAAAAGCATCTTATATCGCCTCAGCCGATTTTCGTTGATCGTCACCGGCCGGACGCGCCCTGTCTCGACATCCACCAGATGGAGATCTCCCAGTAGATCGGGATCCGCCTCCCTTTCGTCTATGATGTGTATAACGAACAGATCGTGTTTTTGATATCTCAGGACGTTCAGCCCGGGGATAAACCCCCTCGGATCGAGCAGGTCGGAGACCAGGACTATCAGTCCCCGTCTCTTGGTCGTGTGGATGAAATTCCGGAAGGCGCGTTCAAGATCCGTTTCGCCCTCACCTTCCAGGCGATCCAGGAAGTCAAACACAGCGAAGATCTTTCCTTTGCCCCTCTGTGGTGGGAGCCTATGATGGCCGTTCCCCGTGAAGGCGTAGATGCTGACGTGGTCGAGGTTGGATAGCCCTATATATGCCAGCGCGGCCACGATCCGCTTGGCGTAGAGGAGTTTCTCAGGCTCGCCGTAGCTCATCGACCGGGTGGAGTCGAGCAGGAAGTAGATATGCAGATCCTCCCTCTCCTCGTAAAGCTTCAGCAGCAGCTCATCCAGGCGGGCGAAGGCGTTCCAATCGATATAGCGCGGGTCATCCCCCGGCGTGTAGTTCCTATAATCGGCGAACTCCACGCTCACGCCGAACTTCCTGCTGCGTCGTTCCGCCTTGATGCGACCGGCGAAGACCTTCCTGGAGACGATGTAGAGATACTCCAGCTTTTTAAGGAATTCGCTGTCAAATGAGGATTGAGTCGATCGATCGGCCTTCATCTACCGCCTCGAAAGTACCGCTACTCGATAACTTCCAACAGGTGCTGGATGATCTGATCCGGATCGATGCCCTCCGCCTCGCCCTCGAAGTTGAGGATTATGCGATGTCGGAGGCTCGGCAGGGCGACGGATCGGATATCCTCGCGCGCCACGTTATACCTGCCGTCCATGATGGCTTTGATCTTGCCGGCCAGGATCAGGGCCTGAGCGCCGCGGGGACTGGAGCCGTAGCGGACGTATTTCCTGGTCAGCTCAGGCGCTATATCCGAGTCGGGATGCGTGCCCAACACCAGCCGCAGGGCATATCGCTGGACGTCCTCGGCTATCAGAACGTCGCGGGCCAGCATCTGGAAATCGAGGATCTTCTCGCCGTCACAGATCTTCTGAATGGCCGGCATCTCCCGTTTCGTGGTGCGATCCATGATGAGCTCCAGCTCGTCCATGCTCGGATATCTCACCTTGAGCTTGAAGAAGAAGCGGTCCAACTGGGCCTCCGGAAGCGGATATGTCCCCTCCATCTCGATCGGGTTCTGGGTCGCCATGACGAAGAAGGGCTTCGGCAGCTCATACCTCTTGCCGGCGACGGTGACCGCCTTCTCCTGCATCGCCTCCAGAAGCGCCGATTGGGTCTTGGGCGTCGCCCGATTGATCTCATCGGCGAGGATCAGATTGCCGAAGACGGGGCCGGGATGAAAGCGGAAGAACTTCCGCCCATGCTCATCCTCAGCCACGACGTTCGTGCCTATGATATCGGCGGGCATAAGATCCGGTGTGAACTGGATGCGGGAGAAGTTCAGGTCCAGAACCTCGCTCAGCGTCCGCACCAGCAGGGTCTTGCCTAAACCGGGCACGCCCTCCAAGAGAGCGTGTCCGCCGCTTATCAGACAGATCAAAACCCCCTCTATAACCTCCTCATGACCGACTATCCGTTTGGATATCTCGTCCTTGAGGCCCCTGAAAAGATCCCTAAACTCCGAAAACCTCCCCTCAAGATGCTCAAGCCGTTTCGCCTCCATCTTCCCTCATTCCCCTTGAGGTCTTATCGATTCGAAATAACGCTTGACGTAGAACTTATAGCCCAGCGGTATATCCTCCCGCGAGAGCACATCCTCGGAGAGCTTCCGATATTTGGCGTAGATCTTCCTATAGCTGATCTTCGATCCCTCGCCGCTCTCCAGAGCCTTAGATATCTGGACGTAAGAGGGCCCTTTGCCCTGGATGCCCGTGATGCGCTCCAGGCGAAGGTTCGAATCGATATCGGTCGGCTCGCCGAAGGGGTTCGGATCGGTCGCCTTACCCGCCTTGTTGCTCGGGCTGTTGCTTTTACGCGCTATGCCCTCGCAACTGCACATCCCCTTCGCACAGCACGATCCCGCTATCCCCAGTTTAGCCATCTGACACTGAGTGAGCAACTTTGCCAGCAGCAGAGCCTGTAACCTCTCCTTCGCCAGATCCATCAGCTTTTTACCGGCCCTGCACAGATGAACCCGCGTGCCCTCCAGATCATCATCGGCCAGCGATGAGCCGGCTCCAGCGAGCTCCGTCCCCAGTGAGTCGAGCTCCGTGCCCTCCAGGCTTTTACCGGCGTTTTTGAGCTCATCCGACAGGTTCTGACGTTTCTCCCTATCCATAAGTTTGATCCTCTCGCCCAATCTCTTCAGCTTCTTCGCCGCCTTCTCATATTCGCCCCGTCTGAGGGATCGGCCGAAATCCCTGAGTATGGGGTTTCCGGCGAACCTCTCCCCGATGCCTTTCATAAGGGATTCCATCCTGGCGACTTTTGCGCTCTCCATCTTCGATTTCAGCATCATGCTCAGCTCGGAGAGCCTGGCCAGCGCCTCTTTGGGGGTGATCCCCTCCTTTTTCAGCTCAAGCGCCTTTCTCTCTATACGTTTCACCATCTCCTGTAGCTCCTTGTCCCGCATCCGCTCCGCCTCCCTCTTCATCTCCTCTATCTGCTTGAAGAGGTTTTGGGTCTCGGCCGCTATCAGGGGTGAGTAGTCGATCTCGGTCGAATCCGCCTGTGGGGAGAGAAACTCGACACATGAGAGGAAGATCAGCAGGGCGACCACCAAGACACAGAGGATGGCCTCGCGCGGGACCGATCTGCGGATGATCCATTCGTTGGGGATCCGACGCAGGTGATTGAAGGTATCCCTGATCTGCAGCTCCGTCAGGGCATCGTCGGCGGGTCGTCGGATGAACTCCAGAGCGCTTATGGTGCGATCCTTCAGCGATGCGGCCTCATCTATCCTTCGCGCCGCCTCATAGAGGCCGATCGGACGGACCAGGCTTACCGTCAAAACGGCCGACGTGATCCCGATCCCCAACCACAGCGGAATCAGCGGGGAGAGATCGAACGATGTCAGGCTATCGATCAGGAACGGAGGAATGCAGATCAGCAATCCGTAAAATAGCCACCGGGCGAGCCTCCTGAGGAACCTGCAGGCGTTCAATCGGAGGCACACGCCGCGAATCCTTTTGAGGATATATCTCTCATGATCTTCATACATAAGCCTCTCACTCCCCTTCATCAGTATCACCGATAGGAGGCAGGAAGCAGGGGAGACAGGGTGACAAGGAGACGAGGGGAGGAAAGAGACGTATTGCGTAGGGCGTAAGTGAGAGTTAAGCAATTCGCTCTTATTTCCCTGGGTGTAGCGGTTATCACCGATAGGAGACAGGAGGCGGGAAACAGGAGACAGGAATATAGATTTTCCCCTGCCTCCTGCTTCCTGTTTCCTGTCTCCTTCCAACTCTGAGAAATAAGCACTTCTGACCTCTCGGATCTCCGCTACACTTAACGATAAT
>CAZHVH010000258.1:2130-5205 GCA_964535855.1 uncultured bacterium | reverse complement strand
CAGAAGGTACACCTGCCGAATTTCACGAGTATCCCGGAATGTCAGGTCGTCGCCCTCGCTGAGGTGAGAGGTCGGCTGGCGGAGAAAGTGGCAGAGAGGTTCGGTATCCCTAAGGTTTACCGCCATCATACCGATCTGCTGAAGGACCCCGATGTGGATGCCATAGCCGTCTCGGCACACTTCGCCGCTCAGGGGGAGATCGCACGCGACGCCCTGTTGGCCGGCAAACCGGTCTTTATGGAAAAACCAATGGCCGTTAGCACAGAGCAGGCCGAGCGCATCCTGGCGGCGCAGAGGGAATCGGGCGCTCCCCTTATGGTGGCCTACATGAAGCGCTATGACGCCGGTTACGAGCTGGCGAAGGAGCTCGTGGAGAAGTTCCGAGGGAACGGGGAGCTGGGACGGATCACCTTCGTACGCATACATTACTTCGGGGGCGATTGGACATGTGGTTTAGATACGCCCTTCATCTCGACGGATGAGCCGCCGCCACCTCCACCATCCTTCAAGCCCTCATGGCTTCCTGAGGAGAGGATCGGCCAGTTTGTCTCCTTCCTTCAACAATATGTCCACGCCTTTAATTTCATGCGATGGCTTCTGGACGCCGGCGATGACGCGAGGGTAGTGAAGGTGGATCTGGATGATGACGGCTACACAGGGCTCATTATATTGAGGGTGGCCGGCATACGTGTCGTATTGGAGACAGGCGGCATAGCCCACCATAGATGGGACGAACACACGCAGGTTTATTTTGAACGTGGATGGGTGCATACCTGGTCGCCGCCGCTTCTGCATCGCAATCAGCCCGCTGAGGTGGAGGTTTATATCGGGGGAGATCGACACGAGTATCGACGGCCCCTCCCTCAGGAGAGATGGTCGTGGTCCTATAAACGCGAGGCCGAACACTTCATTCGATGTCTGCTGAAGGATGAACCCTTCCGTTCGCCCGGCCAGGACGCCCTGACCGATGTGAGGCTCTGTGAGGAGGTATACCGAAGATGGCTGATGTGAGGATAACGGTTGCCTCGAACCGCTTCTAGAGTGTATAATCATTCATCATCCCAGCAGGGAGGTGGTGTTGTCGGCCTCGATGATGCTTCCTATCGGTTTGATACTGCTCGTGGCAGGGTTCATCCAGGGGTTGACAGGGTTCGGCTTCGGAATGGTCGCCATGAGTCTGATGCCGCTTCTGGTCGATGTCAAGTTCGCCAGCATACTTATAGCCCTGCTTTCTACGGTGAACAATTTCCTGGTTCTCTGGAGCGTCAGAAGATCGGTGAATCTGAGAAACGTCCTGTTTATATTTTTGGGTGGAGCGATGGGTATACCCGTAGGGGTTTATCTGCTTAAAACGCTGGATGCAGCTCTCATAAAGAGGATGCTTGGAACGGTCCTGGTGACCTTCTCCGGTTACTCGCTGCTCAGGAGGGGCGAGCCGAAACTCAGGATAGGTGAGATCTGGGCCGTGCCCATGGGGATATGCAGCGGGGTGCTTAACGGCATCATCAACATGGGCGGGCCGCCGGTGATCATCTACACCTATCACAAGGGCTGGGATAAGAGGGTCGTTAAGGCGACCATGGTCTTCTACTTCTGTGTGCTGTCGACCTACAAGATAGGTCTGTTTGTGGCGGCGAGGATGATCTCAGGGGAGATACTGAAGCTCTCGCTCATACTTATCCCCATCATGTTCCTCGGAACGGGGCTCGGGTTCCCGATCTTCGAGAGGATAAACAGGGAAGGGATGCGAAGGATCACCTTCACCCTGCTTCTCATCCTCGGGGTGATCCTAATTTTAAGGGCATGAGGGAGAGTAACATTTTCCCCTAGATTATAGACTCATTATGATGTAAAATATGTCTATGTCCGGGTCAAATCCGCAGATGTGCCCGAAAGGGTAGAAGATGACACATCGCCCGATCAAAGCTCTTCTGGATAAGCTCTTAAAGCCCAATGGGGCGAAGAGGGTCTTCCTCTTCTTGATGGGAGATCTCATCGTATTTGCCGTCAGCTTTTATCTCTCCACGCTTGTAACGGGCTGGAGGCCGAACCGATACGGAGTGGCTTTGTTCTTCGCCTTCAGCTTGCCCATCAAAATCCTCTTCAACCATATCTTCAGGCTCTATAACGTGTACTGGAGATTCGTGAGTATAGGGGAAGCGATAGGGACGATCAAAGCGACGACGATCGGTTCGCTCGCGCTCGCCGTTCTATCCTTCACCCTCAGATCCTTCCCGCCGCCTCGGATGATCTTCGCCGATTATCTGTTGACCATGTCCGGCGTCATGACGGTCAGAATGCTGAAGCGGTTTTATCTGCATATCTTCAGAAATCAGGATTTCTCCAGCTCCACAAGGGTGCTGCTTGTGGGGGGAGGAGAGCTGGCGGAGGTGGTGGCACGTAAGATCGCTAACGGAGTATTGAACCATTATGTGCCGGTGGGAATAATAGAAGATGATCCCTCCAAACGCGGCACCTATCTTCATGGGATCAGAGTCCTGGGAACGCGTGAGAGGATGGAACGCATTATAAAGGAGTATGAGGTAGATGAGATACTGATAACCAACCCGAACGTCGGTCCGGAGGTGATACACGACGTCATAGAGAGGGCTAGAAGCGTAGGACTCAAGAGGATAAAGATCCTACCCGGTCTCAGATATATAACCTCCGGCAAGCTCATTCCATCCGAGATAAGGGATATCCGGGTCGAGGATCTGCTAGGCAGGGAACCGGCCGAGGTCGATATGGCGCTTATAGAGAGATTCGTCAAGGGGAAATCCATCATGGTGACCGGCTCGGCGGGGTCTATAGGATCGGAGTTGTGTGAACAGCTCTCCCAGTTCGATCCCAAGGTGCTCATCCTATTGGAACAGGATGAAACAGAGCTTTACGCTCTCAGGGAGAACTTGGGTGCCAAACATCCGAACCTCGCCCTCCAGGCGATCGTTGGGGATATCAGGGACGAGGAGAAGATGCGCTACGTTATGAAGCGTTGGAGGCCGGACATCACCTTCCATGCGGCGGCCTATAAACATGTCCCCATCATGGAGGAGAATCCCTCCGAGGCGGTCAAGA
>CAZHVH010000258.1:0-2030 GCA_964535855.1 uncultured bacterium | reverse complement strand
GCGGCCTATAAACATGTCCCCATCATGGAGGAGAATCCCTCCGAGGCGGTCAAGACCAACATCTTCGGCACCATGAACGTCGCTCAGGCCGCTCTGGAAGCCGGCGTGGGAAAGTTCGTGCTCATCTCGACGGATAAGGCGGTTAAACCCTCAAGCGTCATGGGAGCGACGAAGCGCGTGGCCGAGATGCTCCTCAACCTCTACAACCACGGCAAGGGAAACACCAAGTTCATCGCCGTCCGGTTCGGGAACGTCCTGGGAAGCAGGGGGAGCGTCATACCGATATTCGAGGAGCAGATCCGTAGGGGTGGTCCCGTGACCGTCACACATCCGGATATGACCAGATACTTCATGACCATCCCCGAGGCCGTCTCGCTTATCCTCCAGGCAGGCGCGATGGGACAGGGCGGCGAGATCTTCATCCTCGATATGGGCTCGCCGATGAGGATACTGGATCTGGCCCGCGAGATGATAAGGCTCTCCGGATATGAGCCGGAAAAGGATATCCCGATTATCTTCACGGGGATCAGGCCGGGCGAGAAACTGCATGAGGAGCTGGTCACGGCCGAGGAGGGAAGCTGTATGACCAGGCATGAAAGGATATTCGTCGCCAGGATGAACTCAGATTTCGATCCGGATACCTTCTTCAGAACGCTCGAGAAGCTCCGCAAGGCCTCCCAGACCGATAACGATGACGAGGTCATAGGATATCTGATGCAGCTCGTTCCATCATATCAGCCCGCCAGAGGAGAGAGATGATGATACTGAAACCCGAACGACTCAGCGAAATATCCCAGGATAGAATGCGATCGATACTCCAGAGATCTATGGAGGATATCTCCGATATATTCGCCGAGGTCAAAGAGATCATCGATCGAATTCGGGATGAAGGGGATGTCCCCACGCTTGAGCGTTACAGAAAGTATAAACAGGACATAACACCCTCAGATCTGATCGTCACACGAGACGAGATCGAGAGGGGATATGAGAGGATCAGCCCCGAGGTGGTGGATCACCTCAAAAGGGCCGCCGCCAACATCGAGAGGTTCCATAGATCTCAGCTTGAGCGTGAGATGTGGGCGGTGGAGGTTTCAAAAGGGGTAATAGCGGGCAGGCTGTATCGGGCTCTTGAGGCCGTCGGGGCATATGTCCCTGGGAGACAGGCCGCATATCCATCGAGCGTGCTTATGAACCTCATCCCTGCTAAGGTCGCCGGAGTTGAGAAGATCGTCATCTGTACCCCTCCGGGGGAGGGGATGTCCGTCAATCCCGCGATACTTGTGGCGGCGGATATCGTCGGGGCAGACCATGTTTTCAAGATAGGCGGGCCGTGGGCCATAGGGAGCATGGCGCACGGCACGGAGACCGTCCCTAAGGTGGATAAGATCGTCGGCCCAGGCGGCAAATACGTCACCGCGGCCAAGATGGCTGTGTTCGGGCTGGTCGATATAGACTCACCCGCCGGACCGAGCGAGGTGCTTATCCTGGCCGATCAGGCCGCCGATCCGAACCTGGTCGCCGTGGACATGCTCTCTCAGGCGGAGCACGACGCCGATGCCGCCGCCGTGTTGATCACAACCTCCGAGGATCTGGCCGGAGAGGTGTGTCGGATCATAGACGAAAGGCTCCGCTCGGCCGCCAGAAGGGAGATAATCCTGGAGGCGCTGAGGAGAAACTCGGCCGTGTTGATAGCGGACGATATGGATGAGGCGATCCGTTTCACCAACCAGTACGCGGCCGAACATCTGGAGATACTCACCGAGGATCCGCTGGGGTTACTTCCCAGGATAAAGCATGCTGGATCGATTTTCCTCGGCAGGTACGCTCCTGTTCCCGTCGGCGATTACGCATCGGGCACGAATCACGTCCTGCCGACGGGCCGGTGCGCGAGGATGTTCAGCGGGCTGTCGGTGGACGATTTCATTAAAAAACCCACCTTCCAGTATCTGACAAGGGAGGGGCTTGAAGGGCTGAGTGAAACCGTCATCACCCTTGCCGAGGCCGAGGGGTTGCCGATGCACGCCGAGGCG
>CAZHVH010000257.1:0-5205 GCA_964535855.1 uncultured bacterium | reverse complement strand
TAAATCCGGATGAGGTGGTTGCGATGGGCGCTGCGATACAGGCTGCCGTGTTGACCGGTGAGGAGGGGGTCAAGGACATATTGCTTCTGGACGTCACACCGCTTTCCCTGGGCGTCGAGGCCCGCGGAGGTCTGTTCGTCAAGATAATCCCGCGCAATACCACCATACCGACCCGTATGAGTAAGATCTTCACAACGGTGGTAGATAATCAGAAGAGCGTCAGGATACATGTGCTCCAGGGCGAGAGGGAGATAGCCTCCGAGAACAAATCGCTTGGCATCTTCGAGCTGACCGATCTTCCACCCGCTCCCAGAGGCGAGCCCAGGATAGAGGTGATGTTCGACATCGACGCCAATGGTATCGTCCACGTCTCGGCCAGGGACGTCAAAACCGGCAAGGAGCAGAGCATGCGGATCGAACCTTCAGGCGGCTTGACAGAGGAGGAGATAAAGAGGATAATAGATGAGTCGAAAAAGCATGAGGAAGAGGACAAAAAACGCAAGGAGTTGATACTGGCGAGGAACAGAGCTGATTCGGCGTTGTATTCGGCGGAGAGGCTTTTGAGGGAGAGGAGGGATGAGATCTCTCAGGATACCGCTGAATCGCTTGAGGTTTGTTCCTCTAAGCTTAAGGGGGTTATGTCTGAGGATGATCCCCAGAGTATAAACGAGCTTACGGATGAGCTCGTGAATCTGCTGGCCAAAGCCTCCGATGAGATCGAGAGGGCCGGATCGAAGTCAGAGGATTCGGCCCGACAAGAGGAAGGGGAAATGAGCGAAAATGGCTAAAAGGGATTATTATGAGATTCTAGGCGTAAGCAGGGATGCCTCGCAGGAGGAGATCAAGCGGGCCTATAGAAGGCTCGCTATGAAATATCATCCCGACAAAAATCCCGGCGATAAGGAGGCCGAGGAGAGGTTTAAGGAGGTTAACGAGGCATATGAGGTGCTGAGCGATCCGGAGAAGCGGGCGAGATACGATCAGTTCGGACATGCCGGCTTCAGAGGACCTACCGGAACGGGAGGGGATTTCAGCTTCGATTTCGGATTCGGCGCCTTTGAGGATATCATATCCGATATCTTCGGCGATTTCAGCGACTTCTTCGGAGGCGGCAGAAGGCGAGCTGGGCCCAGACGTGGCGATGATATACGGTACGATCTGGAGGTCACTCTGGAGGAGGTCTTAGCAGGCAAGACGGTTCCGATCGAGGTGATCCGTACGGAGACGTGCCCGAGGTGTCACGGAACAGGCTCAGCCTCACCGCCTAAAACCTGTCCTCGATGTGGCGGTAGAGGAAAGATATCCTTCAGACAGGGATTCTTTACCGTCTCACAGACCTGTCCTCAGTGTGGGGGAACCGGCAGGGTGATAACCGATCCGTGTCCTCAGTGCGGCGGCAGAGGGGTCATAAGGCGTAAACGCAGAATTGAGATCAACATCCCCAAAGGGGTTGAGGAGGGCACTGTGCTGAGGGTGCCGGGACAGGGAAATGCCGGGATAAACGGTGGTCCCCCCGGTGATCTGCTCGTGGTCATACACGTCAGAAAGCATGATAGGTTCGAAAGACATGGAAATGACCTGCTGACCACCGTCACCATCTCATTCATCCAGGCAGCCCTTGGCACCGAGGTGGAGGTTCTAACCCCAGGCGGTTCAACCGTCAAGCTCAGGATACCGCCGGGAACACAGAGCGAATCGATCTTGAGGATCAAGAACAAGGGGCTGCCGTATATGGACGGTTTTGGATCGGGAGACCTCCTCGTCAGAGTCCTCGTCAAGGTGCCCTCGGATATGAGCGACAGGGAGAAGGAACTCCTCAGGGAGATCGCCCGCATAAGGGGCGAGAAAGTTCTCGATGAGGAGAAAGGCTTCTTCAACCGTGTCTTCAGGCACTGAAACCGGCTCCTGGATTAAGATCAGCGTCAAGACCTCCCCTGAAGCGAGCGATGCGATCTCAAACCTCCTCTTCGAGCTCGGCGCCGGGGGCGTCGAGGTCAAAGAGGTAGGTTCATCTTCAACGCTTATCGCCTTCTATCCGCCGGATGATCTAGTTGGTGAGAGGCTTCTTAAGATAAGAGCTTTTTTCAAGAAGCTGAGGGAATGTGGCCTGGACCCCTCACCGGCCAAGATAGAGTTCGATGAGATCGAGGACGAGAACTGGATTGAAAATTGGAAGTCCGTCTTTAACCCCATTAGGGTCGGCCGACACATCGTGGTCTCGCCCACCTGGTGTCAGCCTGAACTTAGGAAGGGTGACATCGTGATATGGCTCGATCCGGGTATGGCCTTCGGCACCGGACAACATCCCACCACGAGGCTTACCCTGACCTTGATGGAGGAGAGCATCTTCGAAGGGGCAGAGGTTCTCGACGTCGGGACGGGATCAGGCATCCTCTCGATAGCGGCCGTTAAACTCGGCGCCAGGCGGGTCACAGCGATAGATATAGAGCCGGGCGTTATCCCCGTCGCTCGGAAGAACGCCTCGTTGAATGATGTTGGGGGGGGAGCAACCTTTATAGCGGGCGACATCTCGGTGGTACCGCCCGAGCCGAAATACGATCTCGTCGCCTGCAACATACTCACCAGAGTTAACGTATTGCTCCTGCCCGATCTGAGGGAGAGGCTTAAACCGGGTGGGATCGCTCTGTTCTCCGGAGTCCTGATAGGTGAGGACGATAGGATGAAGGATGCCTGTCGGCGGGAGGGGTACGAGGTGCTGGAGACGATCGAGGAGGAGATGTGGCTCGCCCTCAGGTGTAGGCTGAAATCCACATAAGGTGAATGAGGATTTGAGGAAAGATAGGCGTATCCTCATAATACCCCTTTTTTTCATCCTCGGTCTCTTGATACCCGTTCTCTGGGGGATCAGAGCCGGTGAGGCACATCGCGCGAGGGTTAAGGTGAGAGTGGAAGCTCCTTCCAACCCCAAAGCTATGGAGATCTTCATGGGAAATGAGGCGGAGTTAGCCACGACCTATGCGGTCATGGAGAGGATAGCATACAAGACCGGCCTCATTAAAGCGAGCGAGCTGTCCTTGAAACATGAATCCGAATTTTACAGCAGATCGGAAGACGGAAATCCTTCCAACCGACGGCCGATCGAGCAGGTGAGGAAGATAGTCGAATCGATACGGAAGAGAATCGAGGTGGAGAATCCGCCTGCGACAAACTTTCTCCTGTTCACCGTCGCCGCGAAAACCGGAGCGGAAGCCATTAAGCTCGCCCAGATCGCCGCCCAGCAGTACATCGAGGGGAGAACCTTCCTGGAGAGGGAGAACCTGGAGGAGGGGATCAGGTTCATCCTCTCGGAGCTGAAGACCAGGGAAAAGGAGCTGGAGGAGGCTAGAAGGGAGATATCGGATTACCTGAGACAACACCCTGATTTCATCCCCTCATCCAACGTTCGATCCGTGTCGAACGCCATAGCGAAGTATAGCCGCGACCTCGAGGAGATCAACGTGGAGATAAACAGCCGCAGGCGGGAGTTACAGGTCGTTAAATCTCTGATCGAACCGGTTGAGATAACCCCTCAATATATCGCTCGGATCAGTTCCTTCTCCATGAAGCTTATCTCCGATCCCCTCATATCCACGTTGATCGAGGAGGTGAAGAAGCTCCAATCCGAGCGAGCGAAGCTGCTCCGCCACTATACCGAGATCCATCCCAAGGTTAAGGAGAATCAGGCGCGAATCGAAAAGGTCAGTTCCAGGTTGGCTAAGGAGATCAAAACGAAGCTACAGGCCGATATGGATAGGATATCGGCGGAGATCTCCGATCTGGAGGGAAAAAGGGAGATGGTTCAAAGGAAGATCGACACCGCCAGGAAGCGGATCTCCCGCCTCTCCCGACTTCAGGGTGAATACGCTCTGATTGAGTCTAAGGCTCGGTCGCTTTCGGAGCTCTGCTCGATGCTGAGGGGGAAACTTGAGGAGTACAGGCTTAAGATGCTTGAGAAGCCCGATATCGCCGCTATCGTGGAACCGGCTCAGCCGTTATCCCCTTCCGGGATGATCAATCGTCGTAGGAACATGGCGATAGGCGGGTTGATCGGTCTGCTAGTAGGACTCGCCTTAGCGATGATCCACCCCAGACGGATTTCGAGAAAGGTGATATCACCTCCTGAGGAAGGAATCGAAGTCCAAATTCCCACCCTCATCGTGCCGAGCTTGGAGTGGGATGAGCTTGTGATTTCATACATCGATGATCCCGATGCCATGCGCGCTGTCAGCGCCCTGTTGCCCGGAGGCGTGAATCTGATTCTAGGCTATTCGCCTGACGGTCGAAGGACAAGCCTCGGGTTTAACCTCGCTATATACCGTGCCCGCAAAGGCGTTAGGACGATCTTAGTGGGATTCGCCCCCCAGGACGAAAGACTGTCGCGTCTCTTCGGCGTGGAGGAGGTTCCTGGGTTGACCGATGTTAGCTATGATCCCGACCTTTTGCCTCAAGCCCTCCGAACGGCCACTGATATGCTGTTCGGCATGATCGAGGTGGAAACACTGGCGAGCGCCCATGGGATTGATTACCTGAGCCTGTTGCCGTACGGCAGCGCTGATCGGAAGATCAATATGGAGAACCTGGAGAAAGTGCTCTCGGATCTGAGGGGATGGTATGAATCGGTTATATTGGATTGTACCTCGGCGTTACCCGATCAGATAGATAGGATCGGGACGTTAGCGGATGGGATCTTGATCGTCTGTCATATGGCCGATTTGAAATCGCGGGGTTTCAGCTCTCTGCTTGAAGACCTTAGCGAAGAGAGATCGAAATCGGTGGTCGTGGCCATGAGATGAACGAAGGTTTTTTCTATCTCACATCCCGTTCTGAGCTCGATCGTCCCCTGATAGAGGCTGAGCTCATGACTTTCGCCGGGGTTAAACCCGATCGGTTCGGATTGGGGATATCCCGGCAGAGGGCGGATATATCCAGGTCGGCCTTCATAAACCTCGGCGCGGAGATGATCTTCAGAGGCGGAGACCTGGAGGAGCTCAAGAGACATCTACCCGCCATCGGGATTTCAGCGGATGGATTCGCCATAAGAGTTGAGAGGCTTGGAGTTCAGGCTAGGGTAAGATCACCCCAAATAGCGGCCATGGTCGCCGATCTTATATCCGGTAGGCCAAACCTTTCGAGGCCGAAGGTGAAATTCCTATTGGTCATGGAGGAAAATCAGGTTCTGTTCGGCAGGGTATTCTCGGAGATCAG
>CAZHVH010000256.1:0-5215 GCA_964535855.1 uncultured bacterium | reverse complement strand
CTGTTTCCAAGCTCGGAGGAGAGGAAGGCATAGTCCACCGAGAAGTAGGCGCCTGAGACGAAACCTATCCTCAACCCCGCTCCCGCGGTGATATCGTTTCTCCACTCAACTCCGCTCCTCTCCTGAAGTCCGAACCTCAGCGAAAGCGTATCGGCCAACGTCCATTCAAAGCCCATCCTCTTTTCGAAGTCGTAGATGGACATCACGTCCACGGAGAGGGTCAACCTGCTTTTGAGCCTTCTCAGCTCCCTGGAGTATGCCATCCCCAGCCTGAAGTTTCGATCTATGACATCCACGTGAGATCTGGTCTCGGGCGGCTGCGGGGTGGTGTTCCAGAACAGCTTTGTGCGCGTGAAATCCTGGACCACAGCGCCGAAGCTGAATCTCCCCCTCCTGTAGATCAACCCCAGATCTCCGCCCACCCCGACGGCGTTAAATCCCCATATCGTGCTCACGTAGATCAGCTTCAGGTTCAGCCCCACATCGATCCCCCTCCACGTCCTGAAAGCGTAGGAGAGTGAGAAGAGGTTATTCGACGTGCTGAAGGTCCTCTCGACATACGGCCTGTTGAAGAGGCTCGCCGGCATATAGGGATGAGGGGCCTGGGTGTACATTATGTCGTCTATTCCGACCCTCAGCCAGCAGAGGCCGAAATTTCCCCAACCCTTCACCGGAGAGGCCAGGGCGATGAAGTCATAGCTGTCAAGGCCATAAAGGGTGGAGTGCATGAGCCCGATCTCCGCCCTCTTCATCCCGGATAGCCCGGCCGGGTTCCAGTAGACGGCGGTGGCGTCGTCCGAGATGGCGACGAAGCTGCCCCCCATTCCCAGCGCCCTTCCCCCGACGCCGAGATATGTGAAATCACCGGCATAGGCCGATCCCTCCTCATCGGAGGCCCACACCGGAAGAGGAGAGATGAAAATCGAGGACGCAACAAACACAATAACGCAATAACGCAGACAACCCATCATCTCAACCTCATCAGCTTTATCACCTTCGTGAATTTTCTGCCCTCCTTTTCGGCCGTCACCTTACAATAGTAAACCCCATTGGCCACCTGTCTTCCGTCCCGATCCGTCCCCCTCCATCTGACCTGGACGAATCCGATGGCACCACCCCACATCTTCCTCTCCCATATCAGCCTCCCGGAGAGGGTGTAGATCTTGAAGGTGACCCGATCCATCCGCGATGAGAGCACACAGGTTATCTCGGTCTCATCCGAGAACGGGTTGGGGTAGTTCATCACGTCGGAGAGGCCGGCGTTTCTGCTCACGACGAACTCGACCCTCTTCTCGGCAGGATGACCGTCCAGATCGGCGCATTTGACCGTCAGCTCATACTTGGCCGGATCGAGCTTCGGGGTGTAATTGACCGTGACCACCCCGCTTCGGGATGGATTGATGAGCACCACCTCCTCCCTGATCCCGACCTTCTCTATGAGGTTCCTCACCAGATTCAGCTCGATGCTTTCAGGATCAACCCCTCCCTCATCCCTGATCGATATGGCGAAGTTGGGTTCCCTGGGAACGAAATCCCCGTCGGCGAACCCCTGACCGCTGACCGCTATCGATATCTCCGGAGGGGTTGTATCGTGACTTCGCATGATGGCGTAGGTTCCGGGCCTGTCTATCTCCGCCTCCATCATCCCCACCTTCCCCACGACTATCTTGATCGCGTCGCCCTTCCTGAAGGGAACGGAACCGGAGTCAACCGTCAGCGAGAGGCCGACTTCGCCCGGACTGAACTCCTCGCCTATCCGACCTACGATCGGTCCGCCGTTCTCAGATCGAACCAATCCCTTTTTGGCCCCCACGACCACGAACCTCTTATCGTCAAGAAAGATCAAGACCCATGTGTCATCGGGGGCATCAGGGTCGACCGATAGGATCCTCGCCACGCCGTTTCCGTAGTTCTGAGTTCTCACCCCGCTCAGCCTCACATCGCCCGAATTGGATCGGACTGTTGAGAAGGATATGGAATCCCCCGTTTTGAAGGGCGATTTCGGATCATCCTGAACCCTCAGATGTAGCCCGGCGTTCTGGAAGTATCCCGTGCTTGTTCCCATGTCCTCGATCCTCTCACCCAGTTTTATCAATCTCATGTTCCCCGGCTTAAATATCAACACCCAATCTGCCTCCTGCGCGTTGTTCTCCGCCCATGATCTGTCGTTATCCAGCCCACCTGTGCCCTCATTTTCGGACGAGACAAGCGTGACGGCGGATTTGAGCTTCACCTCACCTGAGGCATCCAACCTCACCTTTGAATCAACCTTCCTCCACCCGCTCACCTCCTCCAGCCAGAGGTAGACCGACGAAGCCTGCAACAGCTCCTTGATGGTCTGCTGTAAGAGCGGCTCGGAGTAGTTCTCCCCCATCTTCCCGGCGATCTGCCGTTTGAGCTCCCCGAAGTCGAACGAGATGTGTAAGGTCAGGGGTGAGCTGAACCGCTCCTCCTCACAGGAGATCTCCATGGTTTTCCTCCCGCCGCTGAGGGGCAGCCTTTCCAGCCCTCCCTGGCCTTCGCCCGGTATGGAATCGCTCAGCCTGACGGTTAGAGGTTTTCCGCCCGTTGCCCCGTTGGGAAGGGATATGGAGAACCTGGATCGAGGATCGATCAATTCCCCCTGAAGGGCTTTAAACGTATCGGACCTCAGCGTGATCCCCCCTATGTTGTTCCCCTCATCCGACTCCTCGATCTTATCGCCAGGATCGACCCAGGCGAAGATGAACCTTTCGCCCGGCGGAAGATCGGATTTAAAGGAGGCCTTGGCCATCCAGTTGAGGTTGAGGGGATCTCTTGTAAAGGCTCTCATCTGAGCCGATGGGTTTAGATCACGTCTAACCCAATCCGCCTTCTCTATCCTCACCCTCTCGATCTCCCTGGCCTTTGAGTCCACCCTTCCATCTCCATCCTGATCAGGGTTCCCCTCGAACAGGGCCACCTCAATCTCCCGATCCGGCTTTTCCCTCCCATCCCACTGTATTTCGACGGTCGGGTTCATTCCATCCAGGTATATCAGCGGTTGATTGGAGGTCGCGGGGGTGATGATCGATAGATCGGGAGGCGAGGGGATATCGATCCTGTGCCTCTCGGAGGAGGAGCTGCCCTCCGGGGCGATCACCTGGACCTCATACGTCACGCTTTCGCCCGGGGGAGGCGCCTCTATCTCGGCCGAGAAGAGGTGAGCCCCCTCTTTGACCATCTCCTCGCTCCGGAACGAGCTCATCTGAGGGGATGTCCAGTTCAGCAGGACCTTTTCAAGGGAGGATGGCCCGTAGACGGAACAGGTGAACCGGATCTTACCGTCCTTGATCTGGGCCGAGATATCCCTTATGATCGGCAGTCCGATCTTTATCTTCGCGCCGCCCACCGCCACGCGATCTGCAGAGGCGGCATAGAGCTCCAGCGTCGCCTCACAGGGCTCGATCGACCTGGGAAGTTTTACGTTGAATTTCGGATATCGACCGCCTGAGACATCCGTATCGGATGACGCCACCACCTCATCGTTCACCCTTACCTTGGCGACCAACTTGCCGGAAAATGAGGAGGGGTTGCCTCCGGAATCGCTGATGATCTCCCCCGACATGATCTCGATCACATCGCCCGGGTTGAACGAGTACCGTCCCAGATGGGGTTCTATCCGGTAATCTGGGAGGGCGAGCTTGGTGGCGGGATCGCCGAAGAGGGTGTACTGCATCATCACCTCAAGCTGTCCGAGGCCATCCCTGAGCAGCAGCTCCACCTTCGAGTCGAAGGCGATCCGACCTATGCGTCTCTTGCCGGATTTAAAGATCTCATCGAGCGTTATCTTGCTGAGGGAGTCGTTGGCTGATCCGAACGTCTGTCTGGTGGCGCTGAACATCCCGATTATTCCGGCGTCCGATTTCCTCAAAAGGAGCTCGGCCATGCTATCCTGTCCAACCCCATCGAAATACCCGTTGTAACAGCTATAGACCAGCATGAAGGGTATCCTGTCGTTGGGCGCTAGCCTCTCGACGCCGAACCGGTCGAAGATGATCTCATGTGCCCAGACGAACCTGCCCGCATGTCCCGCGTACTGGGCCAGAACCGCCCCTCTGTCAAAGGCGTTTACGATCATCTCCTTGGCCACATCGCCGATGAAATTGCTCTTATACTTCTCCGGATGCGCTTCGAGGTCCTCCCTGATATCATCGAGGAAGAGCTTGACGTTCTCATATCCGGGAGGGATATGGTATCGATCGATCTCCACCATGCTCTGTTTGAAAATGAAGTCGCCGGAGTTCGTGGTGGCATCGTCAGCGATCGATATGATCCTTCTGCGCCACTCGCCGTTCGGCCTGTTCCTCTCATATCTTATGATCTTATCCACCACGTCCTCTGCCTGTTCGACGGTCTCAACCGGTATCCTGCCCAGGTAAACGTCGGGCAGGGCATCGGAGCCGCTCAGCGTCGCAAACCAATGATCGGTCGACGTTTCGCCGTACTGGGTCCAGATGAAGTACGTCGGTATATATCCCGAAAGCTCAGGAGGTTTCGGATACAGCTTCTTCGTCACCCCATGGAAATCCACGGTGGCATCGGCCAGGATCAAAACATACGTCAGCTTCGGCGGGGCCCAGTTCTCATAGGCATATTTGAGGAAATCCTTTATCGCCTTGGGATGGACGATCCCATAGTTGAACTGATCGTAGATATCGGTCACATCCACCACCTTCGTCCTGAATCCGCCGCCCTGCATTGTGCCTCTCCAATCGGCCAGCCTTCTCGCCGACTCCATGAAGAGAGGATGGGTTATGATGATATAATCGGCCGAGTTGGATGGCGATAGCAGATCCTCCCCCTCCTTCATCTCCACCAGGGCGGGCTTTAAGGCTCCCCTTGATGAGACGGCGTAAAACCTGGTGGGGATCGTGTATTTGAGCTGAAACCTCACAGTGTAGGCGTAATCGGGCGCCCTCTTCAATCCCTCCACATCCAGTATCCTCCTGAACCTCTCCCTCTCGCCCTCATCCAGCTTGACCCTTTCGACGGCGGGATTGGCGATCATGGTCAACAATCTCGTCCCATCATGTATGAACAGATCGACATCCTCGGCAAGGAAATCCCCTATCGAATACTCGAGCAGGTCTCCTCTATTGACCTCCCTCTCCTCCGGGGAGCTGAAATCCAGGGCATCGCGCACGGCCTTATAAAGGCGCATATACTCGACGTCGAAGCTGTTGATGTATACATG
>CAZHVH010000255.1:0-5252 GCA_964535855.1 uncultured bacterium | reverse complement strand
TCCAGAACGGCTATACGTTGATATTTACTTCTGCCCACGAATAGGGTCTCCTTAACCTTGAACTCAAGCCTGGTGTTGTTGTGTTCCTCATACGCCCACAGTTCCATAGATCTGCTCCTGATAGACCGGCATCTTCTCCAATTCGAGGATGCCGCGTTTTATCTCCATCGGGAGATATTTTTGAGCCCTTAGTTTCTCTTTGAGATACTCAAATGCCTTCCAGGGATCGACGTCGCTGCCGCAGGTGAAAAGATCGACGGCAGCGTATCCATATTCGGGCCAGGTATGTATGGCCAGGTGAGATTCTGCTATTACCACAACTCCGCTAACTCCATGAGGGGAAAAGGCGTGAAACACATCTTTCAGGATGGTAGCACCTGTTCGCCTCGCAGCTTCGAACATGTAACGTCGAATCAGATCTAGGTCATTGAGAATTGTTCTATCACATCCATGATACTCAACCAACAGGTGCCTGCCAAGGGTGGTCATCTTCTTCATTTCCTCCTCCTTATTTGGGTGTTTTATTTGAAATCTAGAGCATACTCACACCCCTTTCATATACGTTAGCTTGCGGATGAATATGATATCACCTCAAATCTACTTTGTCAACCGTGTCCCGTAAAGTGCCAGGAGATGGCTACCAAGGGTCTGTTGGCATTTTCCCAGATAACATAGGGAATTTCTGGTTCTGCATCTCCTCATTAAGTTGACATCTTCATCTATGGATGATATGATGACCCCCGCACATCGACAAGCATGAAGACGGTCAAGGGTTTGTGGAGGTGACCATGCGAGACTACTTCGTTGTTAACTTTCATGAGCATCCGAGCGATGCCGTTTCGGAGAAAAACGCCGAGATGGGCATTGACATGTCGGTGTTGCTGCCCGTCGGCACAGACGCCATGACCAAGGCCGTGAGAATGGCCCGTGAAAGACCCAACGAGTTCATCCCTTTCTACTGGGTCGATACCACCCAGGACCTGAGCGATGAACCGCGGCGATTACGTCGAGCTGTTGAAGAATGGGGCGTGCGTGGCATCAAGTTCCAGCCGATGGATCAGCATTGGTTCGCCGATGATCGTCGGATCTATCCGATCTATGAAGTTTGCTCTGAGTTGGGTTTAGTGTGTACCTGGCATGCGGGCATCGTTAAACTGGGGTTCAAATATGAGCTGGGCGTGCCGATGTTGGCCCGATACACCGATCCCCTTCCGCTTGACCAGGTGGCCTTTGACTTTCCCGAGCTCAAAATATGTATCGCCCATATGGGCGGCAATTATCACTACAAAGCTCTGATCCTGGCGGAAAAGCATGAAAACATCTACCTGGACACCGCCTTTCTGCCTTTCTTCTGTCGCCGAATGCTGCCTCCTATCTCGCCTGAAATGCTTATCACGCACGCGGCACGCATTGTTGGGGCGGAAAAGATCCTTTATGGCAGCGAAGGGCTATGGCCTCAGGCCGTGCTTCATACCGACTTAACTGACGACGAGAAACGCCTTATCCTGGGCCGCAACGCCCTTAGGCTCCTCGGCCTACGTCTTGAGGACATGCTCAGGTAGTTCCCCCAACCACTGCGTATACGGCGGCATCTCCGACTCGGCTAACCTCTCAAGCAGGATATCCTTCATCTCATCGCGCAGTGAGAGGTATTCCGGGCGCTCAAATCGGATCTCCGCTACACTTAGCGATAATATGGGCGAATTTCTTATGCACCTGAGGGTATGGGTTAGTTAGTATGATAGACCGAAACACATTGCTCGGACTATTCGCTATACTGCTGTGGAGCTCAACGGTTGCTCTGGTTCGGAGCATCTCCGAGCAGATCGGACCGCTTGCAGCGGGGGCTGCTGTGTATATGACCGGTGGGCTCCTTTCCACATTCAGCCTTCTCATCAAAAAGGGCGACATCGGAAAGGTGCGGGATCTCCCGCGCGCCTATCTATTCGGCTGCGGATCGCTGTTCGTACTCTACACCATATCGCTGTTTCTCGCTTTGGGTTTGGCAGCAAACCGTCATCAGACCGTCGAGATAGGGTTGATCAACTATCTGTGGCCTACGCTGACCATTCTGTTCTCCCTGCTCATTTTGTCGAAAAAGGCCAGCTTCGGACTGATACCGGGGACGTTGTTGGCGCTTTTCGGTATCTTCCTCGTGTTAACTCAGGGGAGCTCCATCTCATGGCGCTCCTTCACGGAGAATCTCCTCAGCAATCCCATTGCGTATGGCCTCGGTTTAACAGCCGCCGTATCATGGGCTCTCTATTCAAATCTAACCCGCCGTTGGGCAGGTCCCGGTGAGATGGGAGGGGTGCCGCTCTTTATTTTGACCACAGGGATTACGCTGTCGGTTGCCTGTCTCCTGCGTTCGGAGAGGGGCTCATACGACGCTCGCGTGATAGCGGAGGTGATCTTCCTGAGCCTGGCGACCGTATCGGCATACATTTTCTGGGATATCGCCATGCGTAAAGGGAATATCGTTTTGGTGGCCTCCTGCTCATACCTAACGCCGCTCCTTTCGACGGCGGTGAGCTGTATCTATCTCAGGATCACGCCAGGAGCTAGCCTATGGCTTGGCAGCTTATTTATCGTCGCCGGCTCCTTTCTAAGCTGGCGTTCGATCGTCAGGTGACATCTGTGGTTTTTCGATGATTTTGATGTTGTCATGCTCGGCATGTTAAAATATAGGCGAAATCCAGATTACGATTGAGGTGCTGATATGGAAGGTGATAAGCTCAGGGTTGGCCTGGTGGGATGTGGAGGATTGGGGAGAAGAGAGGCGCAGATAGCCGCCCAGCTCGAGGAGCTTGTGGCGGTAGCCGATGTCAACTTCGAAAGCGCCAAAGCCTTGGCGGATGAGCTGAAGGTGAAGCCATACGACGATCATCGCAAGATGCTCGAGGAGAACGAGCTGGATTGCGTCCTGGTGGTTACCCCTACATACACCCACTCACGGATCACGATCGACGCCGCCTCCTCTGGCGTCCATGTCTTCTGCGAAAAGCCGATGGCCATAACCCTCGAGGAGTGCGATCGGATGCTCGAAGCGGCGGCCCAAAACGGGGTCAAGCTGATGATAGGTTTCGTCAGACGGTTTCAGCCGAATTACCGCGAGATGCGCCGCAGGGCGGTCGAGGGCGAAATCGGCAGGATCAAGCTCGTTCAGAGCGTCAGGATGGGCGGAAGGCCGCCTGTTGGCATCGGGAAATGGAGGCTCGAAAGGGCTAAGGTCGGAGGATTACACTCGGCTTACATACACGAGCTGGATCAGATGCTCTGGATAGCCGGCGACGTCGGCTCGGTCAAGGCGGTCGTCAACTATGGAACATTCCCCGATACAGACGTCGAGGACAGCATATGGATCTGCATGGAGTTCAAGAACGGGGCCATCGGCGCCCTGGGATCGAGCCAGATATATCCGGTCGGATGGTATGAACTCGGCGTCGGTGGGACGAAAGGGGCGATGAGGATCACGGGCGGAACCACCTCCTTCCAGATCAGGATGCACGACGGCACGTCCCAGACCGTAACCCTCCCCGATAACGATGCCTTCGTGGAGGAGCTGAGCCACTTCTTCGACTGTGTTCGCAACGACAAAGAGCCCATAGCTACGGGGATCGACGGGAAAAAGAGCCTTCAGGTTGTCTGGGCCGCCTTCGAGTCGGCCGAGACGGGGAAAACCGTCTACCTGGATTAGAGAAGAGGTGAGAAATGATCTACGTGGTGGGACATAGGGGCGCGGCGAAGGTCGAGCCCGAAAACACGCTCAGGGGATTCAGATATGCAATCGAGCTCGGCGTCGACTACGTCGAATGCGACGTCCATCTCACCAAGGACGGCCATCTCGTCGTAATACATGACGAAACGGTCGATCGGACGACGAACGGAAGCGGAAGGGTATCGGAGATGACCCTCCAGGAGATACGGGAGCTCGATGCCGGCAAGGGCGAAAGGATACCCACCATAGGCGAGGTGCTGGATCTGGTGAAGGGTAAGGTAAAGCTGCTTCTGGAGCTCAAGGGAGAGGGAGTTGAGGAGAAGGCGGTTGAGGAGGTCAAGAGGAGGGGAATAGAGGATCAGGTTATCTTCACCTCGTTTCACGTCGAAAGGCTCAAGAGGGTGAAGGAGATCGATCCGGACCTGAAGGTTGGGGTTATCTTCGGAGAGCCGCCATCGCCCGAGGAGATGTGCCGTATCGCTCTAAGCGTGGGAGCGTGCGGCGTCGGGATAAACCATAGACACCTGACGGAGGAGCATGTTCGAGAGGCGCACCAGCATGGGCTGGAGGTCAGGGCATGGAACCCCGATACCAGGGAGGAGATGCTGGCCGCGATAGAAAAGGGGGTGGACGGCGTCAGCTCCAACAGACCGGATGTGCTCCTTCAACTGGTAAAGGAGAAGATATCGGCAGGTGAAATATGATTCCACTCAGAGATAACATACCATCCCGCACCTTCCCACTGACGAACGTCAGCCTGATCCTCATCAACTCCATCGCTTTCCTGTATGAGGTCTCCTTGGGAGCGAGGGTGAACGAATTCGTCATGCGCTATGGCCTAGTGCCGGTGAGGTTCTTCTTCATACTCAGACATGACCTCCTCAACCTCCATCAGGCGATTATCCCCATCTTCACCTCGATGTTCCTCCATGGCGGATGGATGCATATACTCGGGAACATGATCTTCCTCTGGATATTCGGGGATAACGTGGAGGACAGGATGGGGCACGGAAGATATCTGCTTTTCTACCTTCTCTGTGGCGTCTCCGCGGCCATGGCGCAGACTTTCACTCATCCGTTAAGCGGCATGCCGATGGTCGGGGCAAGCGGAGCCATTGCCGGCGTGATGGGCGCATATTTTATGCTGTTCCCGACGGCCAGGATCCTGACCTTAGTGCCGGTGTTCATCTTCCTGCAGGTCGTTGAGATTCCTGCCCTGCTCTTCCTGGGATTCTGGTTCCTCTTCCAGTTTGCAAATGGGTTGTTTTCGCTGGGTTTTGAAAACCCGCTCATGGGAGGCGTGGCCTGGTGGGCGCATATCGGTGGATTCGCCGCCGGAATGACCCTCGTATGGATCTTCCAGAGGAGACATCGCAGAAAGCGTTATGCCGACGAATTTCTGCCGTGGTGAATTCCGATAACGCTTGTTTGTATGTCGGGGATATGCTAAAATAGTTAAAGCTTCGACGATAAGTTCAGACCCGGGAGGGCGTTCATGAAAGAGATCAGAATCGGTATGATCGGCTACTCCTTC